>JAYEIZ010000293.1:0-1733 GCA_034660355.1 Nanobdellota archaeon | reverse complement strand
TAAAAAATGGCTCAGTTATTCACTGCCTTCCTACAGGAGATTCGGGCTACGGGATAAGGGGATTCACTATTGACCGACTTTATGCAGATGAAGCTGCATTCATTAAAGAGGAAGTTTGGGCAGCCGTTACTCCTATGCTGGCCACCACTGGGGGGGATATTGTCCTATTGTCCACCCCAATGGGAAAAGAAAATTACTTCTATCGTATGTTTCACAATGATAAGTTTACATCAATTCATGTAAATGCTGAAGATATTGCTAAAGGCAGAGAAAACCCCCAGAAAACAAATATGATTGAGTTCCAGAAAGATGAGAAAGAGCGTATGACAAAATTACAATACAAACAAGAGTATCTAGGGCTTTTTGTTGGGGGTATTGAGAGATTCTTTTCTGATGAATTAATTAAGGAATGTTGTATTTTAGAGAAGGGAACTCCTAAAGGAGATAAATTTATGGGGATTGATGTAGCAAGAAAAGGGGGAGATGAGACAGTTTTAACTTCGGTTGATTTTGTTACAGGAAATATTAAACAATTTGAATTAACAATGCCAGAAGGTCAGAAATTAACAGATACTGCAAGACTAATTATCCATAAAGACAAATCTATTAACCATAGTAAAATCTTAATTGATGATGGTGGGTTAGGAGTTGGGGTTTATGACATCTTAATGGAAGATAACCAAACTAAAAGAAAAACTATCTCAATTAATAATGCTTCCAGAAGTATTGAGAGACCAATTAAAAACAGAAAGATTGGAACAAAATACAGACCATCTGAAAATAGGAAAGTTCCTTTAATGAAAGAAGCTCTTTACATCAATATGAAGCTACTTATGGAGCAAGGAAAACTAAAATTACTAAATTCTCCAGAAGTGCAACAAAGCCTAAGAAGCATACAAAGCGACTATTCTGATGGTAAATTTAAGATATGGGGCAGTTATACCCACATAGTTGAAGCTTTAATCAGGGCTATTTGGGGGGTAAAAACAAAAAGCTTAAATATCCTAAGCACAGTGTTTTAACATGGCAGATACTGGAATATTCGCAACAACAGCTGAAGTAAGCAGAAAAGCAGGAGCTGAAGCAAGCACTGTTTCTAATACTGAAGTTTACATTAATGACTATATGACCCAAGTAGAATCGTTCATAAATGACTATTGTAGATACAATTTCTCAGATGCTTATTCAGGATTGGATGTAGATGTGAAAGGAATCTTAAAAGAAGTTGCAAGTAACTTAGCTGCTATTTATGTCATCAATTATGATTGGTCCACTTTCTCTACAAGAGAGATGGCAGAGAACATGGTAATCACATTAAGAGATGCTGCTCTTAGAGCATTAAGCATTTTGAGAGATAAAAAAACACAGGACTTTATAAATGGCGCATGATTTTAAGAAACACCCAGAATTAAAAGATGGACAGATGCAATTCTATTATTTTGAAAGTCCACATAAACAAATAACAGAAGGATTCTTAGGAAAGGTTGTTAAAGTAACTGATGGAGATACTATTCGAGTAGAAACTGATTTTAGAGATTTTACATTCCCAGTAAGACTTTCAAGAATTGCTGCTCCAGAGATTAAAGAAGAAGGTGGACTAGCTTCTGCAAAATGGTTAGCTGAGAAAATATTAGGAGAAGAAGTTTATATTAAAGTTAATCCTCATAATAGAGTTGGAAAATGGGGAAGAATAATTGGAGATGTGATGTTAGGTAGAGAGAGTATGAGTGAAT
>JAYEIZ010000292.1:0-1736 GCA_034660355.1 Nanobdellota archaeon | reverse complement strand
AATAACAGCAATAGTAGAAGGAAAAGTAAAACCAATCGGAAACGGAGCAATGATACTGGTACCAAAGAAATATGTAGGCAAAAAAGGATATTTCCTAATAGCTAAAGACTAATCATGCCACAACGCATAAAATAGGTATGTGCATAGCTAAATAATAGCTCTTAAAGAATAAAATGGGTTTATCCCATTTAATCTCCATGTGGAGATTAAAGTCATCATCTTTGCCAAAACTTCTGCTCCATCTTTATTTCTTAATGTCCCTATTATTTTCTTCATAACAACCATTTCTCTTAAAGACTGCTCTCCCTTGTTATTTGTTGGCTCAATCTGAGGATGGATTATTCTAGTAAACCAAAACTCTAACCCATTCTTTATCGTAGTCACAACTTTAGTCAAATGCTGGTAAGAGGAAAACTTCCTTACAAGCCATTTCATTTCCTGAATGCATTTGTCATGGAGCCTTTTTCTTTTGGCCATAGAATCTTTCACACTAACTGACTTCACAATAGCAAATAAGTCTTTCATCCATTGATGCATTGGCTTGGCATCATCATACTTTTTTGCCATCTCTCTTGTCTCCCTCAGTATATGGGCCCAGCATCTTTGTAAGTACTTTGTATACTCCTCATAGGCAGATAATCCATCGCATATAATTATGCCTTGATAATTATATCCAAGAATCTCATCAAGCACTGTTTTATTTCTTTTTTTGTGAATCACAAAAAATATGTATTTTCTGGAACGAAATATCCAAAGCCAATAAGTTTTACCTTGTATCTTAATCTTTGTCTCATCAATATGCAAGTGTGTCGCCCTTCTTATTCTTTTCTTTATTTCTTTGTACTCAAGAGTTGCTTTGTCAGCAACTCTTTTGGTAACATCATATACTGCTTTGGATGTTAAAGTGGTTTTGTATTGTCTCTCAATGGCCGAGATTGTTTTTCTGAGAGGTAATCTGTCATCAAAACGAAGTAGAGTAATCTGGGCTTGGAAATTCTTTCCAAAGATTCCTTTGTCAGGAACTTCTCTTGGTTTGGATTCCCAATGATGGCCACACTTGCAACCATAAACGCCCCATCGAGCTTTAGTTATCTTTACTGGTTGAGGATCAGGTATCTCCTCGTATATCTTTTCTTTGATTTCTTTTGGCTTATTGTGTTTGCCACACTGTGAGCAAACACCATCAAAGGAATTGATGAAGTTTGTCGGCTCTTTTCGTTTTCTCGTAGCTCCCTTGTATCCTGTTTTCTTGCCTACTGCCAAACCTGTTTTTGAGATAAAGTTTGTTCTTGACTTTCTTTCATCCTTACTCGGTGGAGTATGGGGATTCTCATACCTTTGTAGTTTTTTCTTGAGCTTTTCTATCTCAATAATTTTATCTACCACTTCTTCAACTAACTCATCTTTAGGTTTCTTTTTATAATCGTCAACTAAGCTTACTCGATAAGCACAGCCCTTACTTTTTTGCCTTCCCATTTTTTTGGAACATAAATTCTTGAGCTGTTGCCTCCTTTAACAGCCATTTTCTCAACAACTTCAAAGCCTTGCATCTCAATTTTCATTGATTTTCTCATAATGTAGTTACAAAGTAACTACATCTATTTAATTCTTTCGGTTTTTTGGTCAATATTAGTAAAAATTGGAGAAAAATAGAAGCTAATTATCAACTATGCACATACTATCCATCCCCGGATGCATCATATTGACAAACGAGAAATTTCATAATTTTTCTGGTG
>JAYEIZ010000291.1:0-1736 GCA_034660355.1 Nanobdellota archaeon | reverse complement strand
GTATTTTTTGTCATTTTATGAGAATAGAAAATCTATTTTAGAACAAGCAGAAGAAACAGATAATAATTCTTATGATAAACTAGCAGATAAAATGCTTGCAAGATTTGTTAAGGATATGCTTGAAGGATGTGAAAGTAATGCAGAGTTTAGATCAAATTGTATGCGGGATTATGTAGAAAGTGCTTTAGTGTATCATGAATCTACACACGCAGGTTCTGGTAATTTGGCTCACGAAGAACTTGTGAAAGAAGAAACTATTGCATATCTTCTCCCTCTTTCATTAGCCCCTAGTTATTACCTTATAAAGATAATGTTTGATCAGGTATCTTCCTGTTCAGAAACTGTTAATGGTGTTGCATGTAACCTAATATTTTCAGAATATGAGAAAAAAGGATTTGATGTTAATAGGTTTTTAACTGCAGGCAAAGAAGAGATAAGCAAGATAGCAGGGGAATTACTAGGTAAGTATATTGAAGTTTTGTGAGATTATCTCAAATTTTTAATATATTTAATTTCAGAACTCTTTAATCCTCCAGGCACAATAATTTCTTCTACCACTTTACCACTCCTAAATTCCGATCTTACTCTATACTGGTGCTTTTTTGGGACATTAGCCCCAATCTCTTGAGCTACTCCTCGTGCATTATGTTGTCCAGCATATCTAGAGAGGTCTGCAGCTGGGTCTGCAGTAGAAAGCAGACCCTTGCCTGATGAGCCAACTGTTCCCCAAGCTTGTTCACTAAGCCATTTAGCCTGTTTTCCTGGGGAGAGTTTTGAAAACCCTTCTCTTGTAGCATCAATATTTTTAGAACCGCGTGCAAGTATATCCGCATTTTCTCTCATCGCATGATCCATCCTTTTTACTGGACCCTTACCTGAGAAAAACCCTCCTACTCGTGTAATAGTAGTTTTAACGCCACCTTTTTTGATAGTACGAATCACTTTTTCGCTCCTTGTAATCAAACTAGCAGCAGGAACAAATGGCAAAGCTGCCCCAGCAACATCAAGTCCAAGCATACCCCACTTGTCTCCACTCAATGGGTCCAGCATTACGTCTCCAATACTCATACCCATAGCAAAGAAGTCTGCAATATCACCTATAATTGGAATAAAGGCGTTTCCATCAGGATCAATATATTTTAATGGGTTGTTTGCAGTATAAGTATATCTATTAAGAGTTTGTGGATTTGGTAGCCTGCCCATGTCCTTGTCAGCTTGTGTAAACCTCCCTATTTCCTGGTCATAATAACGTGCTCCATAGTAATGTAAATTGGTTTCGTCTAGTTCTTTTGCATTGTATTTGTAGTTATTTTTGTTACCTATGCTAATTTCACTAAGTGTTTCGCCAAAAGGGTAGTTGTCATATCTTGCAACAATATCACCTGCTTCATCAGTTAGCACTCTTGGTGTGCCTAAGTGGTCTGCGTGGTAGTATGTTAAGTCATTGTTTTCATCAAAAGTTGCAATCATTTTAGAACCTGCAAATATGTAGGATTTTACTTTTGTTATTGGTGTTATTGCAGCTGGTTCTGGGGAAGGGGAATAATCTGCACATTCTCCTGCTTGTATGCGTTGTATAAAATATATGGCATCTGTAATAGCGTATGTGCCATCACCATTTAGGTCATAATCTGGATTATTAATATCTTTTTTTGAGTTTGTCATTAATTGAATAACATCTGCAATATTTACGCTGCTATCGTTGTTGTAGTCTACTGCAGCGCAATCTAAAAGTT
>JAYEIZ010000290.1:0-1740 GCA_034660355.1 Nanobdellota archaeon | reverse complement strand
TGTATCTAAGATATTGGTTATGCCCCCCATGTTGTCACAAAGGGATGATTATCTTTATTTAAAGTTTTCCACTTGTTGTAAGTATTTAGTCGCATATAAATAAATTCTTAAAATGTATACTGTAGAATACAAATCTTTATTTAGTAATAGTATATACTATTATATACTATGAGAAAATTCAAATTCAAAAAGGATAAGTTCACTCTTGAATCAGAAGTAGAATTTTTCTTTGAAAAGAAGATTACTAAGTTTGGCAATGGTGCTAAGATTGATGCGCCTAAAAATCATATTGGAAAAAAGGTGATTGTTCTTGTCTGCAAAAAAAGAACTTAGACAATTCTCTAAAAGTGAGCTTATTGTGATGCTTCTTGAAGAACGTCAAGCTAGACAAAAACTTGAGGAACAGCTTAAAGAAATAGAAGCTATGCTCCGCCAATATGATAATCCAAACACTCCCAGTTCTCAAGAGAGATTCAAAGAGAATACCCAAAGCAAAGAGGAGAAGCTCAAAGAAAAAGAGAATAAAAATAGATTTCCTGGCCGTGAAAAAAATCATAAAGGCTCTGGTATAAAATTACCTGAACCTGATAGAATAGAAAAACATGAAATCAAGAAAGAAGGTTATATCAAGATTGGAAAACGTATAAAAACAATCATTGAATTTGTTAAGAATCCAATTGAAGTTGTAAAACACATAATCTACAAGTACGAAGCCCCTGACGGAAGTATTGTTTGGGCTGAAGCAGATTTGTCAAGAGGAATATATGGAAAAAATTTACAGGCATTTGACACCTTGCTAAAAGGCAAATTAGGTGCATCACATGAAAGTATTGCTGATTTAATTAGAGCATTTAGAGATGATATTTCTTTTTGTGCAGCAACAAGTTCAAATATAATTAATAAGATGGCACATGCATTGGCTTCTGAGAGAAAAAAAATAATCGAACATCTCCGTATGTCTTTTTATGGTCATGCTGATGAAACAGGATTAAGAGAAGATGGTATAAATGGCCATGTTTGGTTTTTTGGCACTCCCACCCATTGCCTATATGAATATGACTTAAGTAGATCAGGAGATGTACCTAAAAGAATTTTAGGTAAGGATTGTAAAATAAAACTTGTAGTTGATGGATGGCAAGGTTACAATGGTTATGATAGACAGAGGTGTTGGCCACATCTAATGCGAGAACTAGATGATTTGGCTGAAGACTCTAAAGAAATTCAAGTTCAGGCCAATTATTTTCATAACTTATATGAAAGAGCATTAGAAGCTAAAAAGAAACCACCAGACGAAAGAGAGCGATTTGTTCTGGTAGCGAATAGCCAATATGAATTAAGTTATATGATAGAATGCCTTTCAAAAATTAGAGAATGCAACAAGTTTACTACTAAATTAATAAATGCTAGACCATATTTATTTACTGGAGTTATACATCCAGAAATTCCTCTTGACAACAATTATTCTGAAAGAAAGATAAGAAAAATTGTAGTTCACCGTAAACTAATGGGATGTATAAGAAATAAGAGGGGGAGGAGATTTATAGGAAATGTGATGTCAGCAATGGAAACATGGCACCAACAGGGCAAAAACGTGTATCAGAATCTGATCAGTTTTGCTAGCTAACTAAATACTTACTTAAATTAAAAATGATTTAATTGTGTCATTTATGGTACTTTTTTCATAAAGTTATATTAAATAAATTCACTAGAAGATTTTAACAGAATTGATATATATTTAAC
>JAYEIZ010000289.1:0-7905 GCA_034660355.1 Nanobdellota archaeon | reverse complement strand
GGAGTGTAGATAAAAAGATGTTTGGGGGGAATGTCAGGCAAAAAAGAGAAGATAGGATCAATACTGCTTTGTTTTGCAGAGCAATATGGCATAACCTATTCAGGCTTTAATCCTGTCCCAGAATCGAAATTGTTGTAGATTTCTAAGTTTCTCTAAAAGTAATCATTCTATGTTCTAAAGCCCAACAACAATAATGGCTTCGACGCTTTTTTCTTCGAAAAAACCTTGCTCGGCATCCCGTAGGGAGCAACCCCTGCCTCGCCTTGCCATTGTTGTTGGGCTTTCTTAAATTCCCTTATTTTTGTAAAGTAACTTTTTGTAACCGAAAGATTTATATATGTAACTTTTAGTTACTTGTATTATATTGAAAGATGTGCCAGTTAAGCTCGATAAAGGGCTGAAAAAAAGGATAGAAGAGTATATTTCTAAAGGTGAAAATAGGTTTAATTTTCCGTCTGTAAAGAACTTTGTAGATAAAGCTGTACTTAAACTTCTAAAGGAGATTGAAAAGGAGGAAAAGGAGAAAGGTGAAGAATAAAACACTACTTTGGATACTAGGATTATTGATTTTAGTAGTTAGTAGTGTAGCTGTTAGCGCTTTAACTAATCCATTCAGTAATTTAAGTGGAGGGATTAGCATATTAAAGATTGTAGTTAATTCAATAATTATTGCAGCAGCATTGTATATTGCATTGATATTATTCTTATCAGATTCGTTTGAGAAGAAATCTAAGTTTACTAAGGGCCTCTTTATTGGAGTAGTTTTGATCTTAGGTGTTACGTTAGCATTTAGAATTGGTAACTTATGGATATGGGAAAATGAAGCATTTGTAAAACCACTGTTTAAGTACTTATTTAGTGGAGAAGAGGGCAATTTAGGAATATTAAGGCCCACTAGGATATTGATATTTATGGGAGCTTCATTCTTATTGTACTGGCTGTTTACAACTAAGGTTAAGATAGGTGGAGATCAGAAAAAGGTAGATCTTGTTGTAGCTGTCCTGTTGGCTGCGGATATGACTCATGAAGGTTTAACTTCTGGTTGGTTGGTAGCTGCTGGTCAGATTATCTCAACTTGGCTGTTGTATGATCAATTTAAAGGAGAAGGAGAAAAGAAATTTAATTGGAGTGCTTGTATTTGGGCAATTGGTCTTGTAACTTACATAAGTGCTATTGTTTTCCCGGGAAAAGGATTTGCATTATTTACTTGGGGAGCAGCATTGATGGGTTTATTTGGATGGTGGGGATCTTTACTTGGAATAATAATATTAGCTGTATTTGCAAAATGGATCCATAACAAAAAGAAGGATGCAGATGATGCAGCAGACGCTAAGCATGGAACAGGAAGACATGTTGGACAGCATCTATTGCAGAAGCTTATTGATTTTACTAGAACTACCCATATACCCCTCTTAAGTGAATTCCTCAGAGACAATGAAGTTAGAGATGTTGTTCTAGGTGACCCAGATAGGATCGAGTTTGGCACTACACTAAGAAAAATATGGTATGAGCTATTTGTACATATGAATTATATGTTGAGGTTAGAGGTCTATGATGCTAAGAGTGATTTTGTAAAAGGGACTAAAAAAACCGTGGGAAAGATATATGCTGAAGGGGTAAATAAGGGAAAGGATAAAAAAGTACATGTACATACTAGAAGCGGATTGCATGCTCAGATTGATAGGTTTAAGATAGGAACTGGATATATATATGATCCTGAAGTAGATCCTGATACTGAGATAAGGCCGCCAGATAGTGAATTAGTAAAAGTAGATATTGATAAGATAGATAAGATTACAGGAGAACCAATAAGGGGCGGGAAAGAAACAATCCTTATCCATCCAAAGGTTATATCCAGGATAGGAATTGAGAATGCTAAAACAATTGGTCCTAGAACTGGAGAATGGATTAGATCTACAGAATATATTGATGATAAAGGAAAGAAAAGTCAATTAGGTTTAAGAAAAGATTTCTGGAACATAGGTAATGATGGTAAATTAAATAAGGGAAATGAATTTGCTTTTGATAATGAAGTAGGAGCATTCTCAACCTATTATATGCTAATGGCATTCTTCAAAGGAGTTAAAGAAGGAATAGAGGATCTTACAGGAAGGACAATACATCCATCTCAACTCGATACTCAAATAGGGAAGGTGGCTAAGAGATCTATTCATAAAAGGGTTGAGACTGAGCGTGATGATGTTAATGCAAGCTATGGTGACTTTACGGGCTATCTTAATAGGATGAGTTCCTCTAATAATATTCTTAACCATTGGAATTATATCCATTGTGCATTATTATTGCATGGAGAGTATAGGCATGAGTATAGGTTTGCTAGGATTGGATCTAAGATCTACAAAGCAAGATATAGGGCAACAAGTATGGATGATGGATCTGTATTCTATAATGTGGATCCAATAGATGATTTCAAGGGTAGGGTGGAATCTTCTAACCCTAATGAAGATCCAGATAAGGGCTTAATTAAAATGAACGGTACAGAAGAAGTAAAGGTTGAGGGAAAATTAGAAGACTTTGAAGTAACACAAGAAGGTTATTTTATAGAAGATTTGAACAAGATAAAGTTTTATGGTGGGAATTATAATGGTAGGGCCATAGAGTTAAGAAGAGTAAAAGTAAAAGCTGAGATGGTTCAGACTGAGAAGATTAATGGAAGCCCTCAAGTTAGGATAGATAAAGATAGAAGAGAGAGAAGGATATTAGTTGATAATATAATTTGTTATCCAAGAGCAACTGACTCGCTTAAAGGTATATCAGAAGACTGGGAATTCTTCTTTAGAGACTTTAGAGATGGTTCTTTCCATCCGAAGAGTAAAAAATCAGCGCAGTATGAATTCAAGCATAAAGGAGATAGAATGTATAATTATAAGAATCTTCCAATAGATAATACTATACCTGGAAGAGGATCGCCTGCTTTTGATAGAGAGGCGTATAAGGATACTGGTAGATTTATTTATTGGGGAAAAGAGAAGGTCGGGTCAGAAGAGGATGACTTAAGGGCTGCAGATCCATCTAATCCTTGGCCTGCTTTAACATCAATAGGGGCAACTAATTATCTAGGTAGTTTCATAAATACATTTGCATCAGAGGAAGTAAGAAAGCAGATGGAGAAGTTTGTCTACGAAACAGGAAGTGACGCGGCAAAGAAGGATAAGCTCTTTGCTGGACGTCCGGAGACTGGAAGTGAGTGAGAATAGGATAATGGAACATAGAACAGATTCAGGTAATGAGAGTGCTAAGGAGAAGAAAGTTACATCTCTACAAGATTATCTTGATTCAGTTACAAGAATGTTAGATTATATTAATAGGATGAATGCTGAAAGATTAAGATATAGGAAAGTATTATTTAATGATCCAAAAGAGAAGTTAGATCCGAGATATCTTGCTATAAAAGTTGTTGAAGAAGGAAAGAAGTTAGAGCCTAACAAATTCTTGGGTATGGTAAATTATAGATTAGAGGAAATAGAGGAGCATGATAATTGGTTAGCCAGGGAGATTAGAAAGATTGTTGCACCGCACTTTGATAAGGATTCTGCTGTAAGAAGAATTCTTTATGTTCTGACAAAGTATGATGAAGATAGAATCTATAATCATTTCAATGAATATTCTGATGTTTATATGGAACATATTAGATATGAGAAAGATAGGAATCTGGCAAGATGGACAGCTGTGTTGATGAATGTTTTCTTAAAGTTACATAATGAGAAGATAAATCGAATAGAAGAACTAAATAAGAATAAACAGAGAAGTAATGAAGGTCTTGAGCAATATGGTGATATGAAAAGAGCAATAGAGGAAGCTAAGTTTATAATGGAAGCGATAGAAAGGATAGTGAAAGAAAAGGTTGATGGAATAGCCAATAAAAATCCTAGAATAAACATCAAGCCAATAATACATTTGATTAGATATCCTGATGAGATATCATATATTAAGCACTGGCAGGATAAGATAATAAGAGGTGAAGATGAAGGAAAATGGGAAGAATTTACTGAGGTACAAACTAAAGCACCCACTGAGATTGCAGAAACATTAGATAATTTCTTTGGGGATCCTAAAAGTGCAGGTAAGTTCAAGAAATGGAGCTTAAAGGTAGAGAAAGGCGGCTTAGGGGATGACCCCCCTAAGTGGATTGAAGAGATAAATAATCTGAAAGGAGAACTTGAAGGAGAATGGCAGAATGTTGTTGTAGAGGCAGAGAACTCTTTCTCTGGATTATTCGATAAATGTAATGTTATTATCCAACAAAAATTTGATGAGGGTTTTAGCAGGATAAAATCAAGAGCACAGAGTTTACTAGAAGAGGAGAAAGAAGAACCAAATAGAACTAGGAGAAAGGTTAGGGGGATAACAAACCTAAGAGAGAAGGCATTAGATAAGCGTATTAAGAGGGAACGTAAAGATTATAATAAGATTGAGGATAAAGGACTTAAGAATGTTCGTGCATTTTGGAAGCTAGTGAAAGAATTTGAAGAGAAATCAGATATGGAGAAATTTGGTGAAGACGCTACTCTAACTCAAAAAGATATTCTAGAGAAATTAAAGATATTGCCAGAGGTAGGTGCTAGATTAGAGAGAAATAGTGACAGTCCTGAATATAGTGCAGCAATGACTGCAAATGCAATAGGACAGATAAGTGGAGTAATGGCTAATGAGAATAGTTTGTTTGATAGAATTGTTTCAATGGCGAGAGTTACAACTAGTTCTATTGGTCAGATTAATGGAAGTTATAACCTAGCAAAGGATTCATTAAGTGTTATTATTGATGAGGCTAAAAAAGTTTTGACAGAATTGGGAGTTAATGCTAAATTTCAAGATAACCAGGAGGTAAAAGAGAATGGCTGAGGAAACCAGAGGATACACAAGCGTTAGAAAGGGACTTGCAGGGGCTATACCTAACTTGTTTAAGATGGGATGGGATAAGTACGTTATGGATACAATGAGAAATTATAGAACTGGATCTAAAGAATTGATTAAAGCGAGATCTCATTTGATAGCTGGGCTTATACCCATACTCCAAAAGAGGCATGTGCAGTTAAAAAAGATTGAAGGGCAATATCAAGAAATGGAAGGGCCAATAATCAAAGAGATTCGTGACCAGTATAACAAGATAGGAAACTATACTACTGCTCAGATATGTTCCAGTGAGTTAAGTATAATAAAAGCAGGTACTGGGGAGATGGAGCAGCCAATTGAGATTTTAGGGAAAAAGATTCACTACCCATTTCCTAAGAAAGGTAAGTTAGTCTATCCAGATGGCCAGATACAATATCCTCGATATTATGGGAGAGAAAAATCTAAATCGCTTGGAGAAAAGCAATTTGATGCTGTGAAACTGATGATAAAACATGCGAAAGATGTTATTGATAAGATGGATCTAGAAGGCGAAACAGTAAAAGATGAAGACGGTAATGAGATAACATTAAGTGTAGAAGGAGTAAGAAGAAATAGGGAAAAACAGTTGAATTCATTTAGAACAGAATGTGAGAATTATCTTACTGATTTGCATGCAAAGAAAGCAGAAGAGGATGATTCAAACTTTTATGGGATGCATGGAAGGATGAAGGGGCAATTAGATGGATTTCAGCAGACAGTGTTGAATGAAATAGAAGATGAAAGCTGGGTATTAGTAAATCAAAAAAGGCCAGAGAATGTAGTTTATCACCATAGTTTTTATCAGGTAAGCCAGATGGATGGTAAAGGGAATGTATTTGCAGATGTTTTTAATGGGATAGGTTATGTGGGAAAAGAAGAATTAAGGAAAGCTATCCTTGGGGGACCTAATAGCTTAGATGCAAAAAAACGCAAGGAAAAAGGGAACAAAGAGATTAGATTAGAAACAGGACAAAAATATTTTGAAATGCGCGAAGCAGAGAATAGGGGGAAAGTTGAGGATGTAGTATATAGAGGTGCTGATGTTGCTCCTGGACTAGATGATAGGGGAATGCCTTATGAGGTTGCTGGTCCTGGAGGTTATTTATTTATCGATAAGAAATGGGGTAAGCATAAATATCCTGTCGGTAGTATTTTGATGGATATTTTTGAGAAACACGATACAGATAAGCCTGGAAATCTAGCTACTGTAAAAGTAAGAGTAGTTCCTAAAGAGTTTGTAGCAAGAATGAATCTGTTAGAAGTGATAGGTTGGGCAGCCTGTGAGTGGGATGAGGTAAGGGATGATATAAGAGATGGAAGGTATCATCCTAATAGTATAAATGTTGTTGATTACATTATGGCAGCAAGTAAAGCAGTTGATAAAAAATGGAAGAGAAAGAGATTTCCAAATAATATACATAAATCCGATGAAAATCCAGATGGTTCAAGTAAGTTTACTAACTATAAGATGGAATTATATTACCCTGAAGCTAGTGGAAAGAACAGAGTAATCAAGAATAGAAGAAGGCCCTCTGATCTAAGCCCTGCGTTTGATCTAAGAGCATTAAATATGAAAGGAGAGAGGATAATAAGTGAGAAAGAAACATGGAGATATATTGGAAAAAGACGCTACTATACTAATCAATATGAAGCATACAGAACCGCTTTAGCAGAACAAAAAGAAGTTATGTTATCTACTAGAGGAATATCTATGTTCATAATAGAGGAGATCTGTAGAAAAGGTAAAAGTTTAAAGGAAATACAAGAAGAGCTAAGATATATTGCAACTCAGACAGGGGGATTTGATTATGGACCTAGAACATTTGGCCAGTTAGACTTGTGCATGGATCCTTTTGATATACAATATGAAAAGGTTAATGCTAGAAGACCTACAAGAAGGGATGAATTAGGGTTATAACTGGATCTGGTTAAGCAGGTTGTAAAGCTTGTTTGTTGTCTTTTTTAGTTAAGTTACTGTAATAACCTCTTATGCCCCCGTAAATAGTAGAGTTTGCTACTGCAACACAAAGGTTCTGCCATACTTGCCCAAACAGACCAAAGTTTAATGCTATTGTTGGCCACAGATATTTTCTTGATGTGCTTATCTGTTTCTCCATCTCTTCTCCAACTATAGGTTTATGTTCTTTGTTTAGTGCTCTATTGGTGAATTCATGGAACTTTACTGCAGGCCTTACGTTGTAAATTGCTGCCCCTATTTTTGTGGCTTTACCAATAATTGGCCCATACAAGTTACCCACAAAGTTACCTATATAATGTATCCCTGTAAACACAAGTGATAAAGCACCGCCCATTATAGCGCCTCCAGAGAATTCATTGGCAGTATCTTTGAATTTTGTTTCTATTTTGTTTATCTTATTTGATATGTATTTTCCTAAAGAAACACCAGTACCAAAGATAATGGGATAAACGTAACCAATTGGAGATGTAATTAACCCTAATAAAGATCCTGCTGCTAATGCTGTGCCCATTTTTGCAGTATAGTAAGTAGCGGAGACTGTTTCTTTTATCATGCCGGGTAGTTCCTTTACAGAGTTAACCAAGCTTTCTAGAGAACTACCTAATTCATCAAAGATGCTCCCTTTTCCTCTTGGAGTCTGATTCTCTGCCTTATTATCTATTGTTTCATCATCTGCCATTATTTTCCCCTAGGTATTTCTTTATAGTGCACTCTATAAAGTGAGATTTATTTCTGAAAATTCCAGATCTAGAGCTAACTCTAAGCTTATCCTGAATAGCTAAAACTGTTTGCTCATCTAATGTTATACTTACTCTATGTCTCAATTTTCGTATGAGAATGTATTACTGATATATAAATGTTTGTATTTGTTAGTACTTTAAAGTGGTAATTAGCTAAACATGATAATTAGATTTTTTCTAACTATTGTTACCTTTTTTTTATATTTTGTTATTTTTTTATTGTTTTTTGTTATATCTTATTGATGATTTATAAGATAAATATTAATGAAAAATAGAAATATTTAAAAAAAATGTTTA
>JAYEIZ010000288.1:0-1750 GCA_034660355.1 Nanobdellota archaeon | reverse complement strand
TTGTTATCTAAATTAGAGACTGACTTAACTGAAGACTCACCATTTTTATGTATACCACCACTTAAATAAGTGCGAGTAGTGCTAACAGCAGTTCCTGCCACCCTAACCCAAACATTATATCTCTGACCATTACCACCAAAAAAGAAGTTATGCCAATCCTTACTAACTGAACTACTTTTATAACCTGCTTTAAACCAATAAACAAAAGAAAGATTTACATCTCCATCTACACCATGGCCAAGAGAAGTTATTTGATCTGTATCTGTGGGCCTATCTATCATACCATCATCAAAAAGCCCTTCACCAATACCAAAGTTTGAAAAAGTATTTCCCCCTTGAACACTTTCTCCACTAGTATTAAAAGTCCAAGACTGAGTTAAACTACCATCACCAAAAGGATCTAAAGAACTATCATACATTACTATGCCAACTTAAATACAATATTACTAATCCAGGATACTCTAAAACTACCATTTATACTAACTTTGACTACCCCAAAATCAGAATAAGATATTAGTAATGAAGTAGAAGAGATTCCTGTATCTTTATATATTATAGCTCCTAAAGCTGTGATATCTGCAGGATTCCATGTAATATAGCCAGCCCTATATTCTGCAAGGTCATCAGTAGTGTTGATACTTATACTTGTACTTGGTAAAGCTATACCCCCAGTAGTATAACCAGAACCTGTTACTTCATCTACAATGTCACTATAATAAACATGACTATCAACATTCTGTATATAGTTTGAAGTTACTAATATACACTTTATATTATCATTTACCCAATCAATATTATCATTTATACCTTTTTTAAATCCATTATATATTGCACTAGCCATCTGGTTCCGCCTCTCTTGCTATTGTAAAGTTAATATCATTACCATATAAAGTAAGATTAATGTCCTCAACCTCATCTATTTCTTGAGCTTTAGAATATAAGCATTTTTTATTTGGATTAACTATGTCTATCTCGACATGAGTTATTGGTCTAGTAGTAACGGTACTTACTGGATAAGTGGCAGTTGTATAGATATTCTTGACAATTACATTTATAGTGTCAATGCCATTGCTAATCTCTATTTCATCATCATCATTTAAGTCTTGAAGTTCATCTATAAAATAATCTACTTTAAATTCTTTAGTTGAGCCAGTAGTTAAATTACTAAAATAGTCTTCTTCTATAGGATCAACATCTTGAATAGGTCTTTGACCAGGCCAATTTCTAGTAGTCTCATATACTCGATTATAAAACATTTGTTCATTAGACAAAATATTTAAAGCTTCTTTACCCGTAGGCATATATCCAATAGTCATTTCCCAAAGAGTTTTAGAACTAAAATATTCAGGATTAAAGTAAAAATTATTTCTAGAAGTAGTAGACCAATAATACTGTTCTGTATCTGGATCTATACATAAGAACTCTCCGGCAGTGTTTTTAACATACCTAATAGTAGACTCTTTAAAATAAGAATTATTTATTTTTCTAGAATAAGTTTGTCTAGAGCCTACTATTATTAAGTCTAGAATATCCGGAACTTCATAGTACTTATTAAAGCTATAAGTAGAACCTAAAGTTGGTTTAAAATTACC
Source organism: Nanobdellota archaeon (assembly GCA_034660355.1). Taxonomy (GTDB): domain Archaea; phylum Nanobdellota; class Nanobdellia; order Woesearchaeales; family JACPBV01; genus JAYEIZ01. The sequence continues at coordinate 158 of JAYEIZ010000288.1, read as the reverse complement.
AATAAAGATGCCGTTGACTTTGATACTAACACTTGCAGAATTACTTTCTATAATATGAACATGAAAAAAGTAGTCAAGATTTTCATTAAAGATATGATTATATGTTAGCATCTAAACTCCTGTATATAAAACTGCAGTGTAGCTTGTTATACTACTCT
>JAYEIZ010000287.1:0-1752 GCA_034660355.1 Nanobdellota archaeon | reverse complement strand
TTTCATCTTGCCAATAAACTTCATTGATAGGAATTGAGTCGCAGAAAGTTACCAAGTTAACTAAAGGTGTGGAAACTTGACAATACCAAGTGGCTATAACTTCTTCAGTAGAAGAAGCACTGCTTCCAGCATAATTATGAGCTATCACATAATAAGAATGGCTCTGACCGGTTCCCACATAAATATCAATGAAAGAAGTAGCTACTGTAGTAGAAACTGATTCTCCGTTTTTAAAAACTTCGTAATACTCAGTATTGGTAGATTCATCCCAGGAAAGATGAATTTCTGGATAACGATCAACGCAAGTAGAAAAACCACTAAAGTTTTGGGGAACGGAAGGCAAATCACAACTTACAGCTACTATCGCTAAATGATCTGATTCATTACTCAACCCGGTTTGTCCAAGAACTATAATCCAGTAAGTATAGCTATTACCAGGCGTCAAACCCGCACCTTCATTAGTATCTGTCCAAGTTCTAGTAAAGAATTCTGGATCGCTTTGGGTTATGTTTTTAACCAAAACTTCATCCCGATAAATTATATATTCTGTTGCATTGATGGAAAAAGTCCAAGAAACCACAACAGATGAAGTTGCTCCTACGCAATCGGGAGTTAAAAACAACATTGGTTTAGTAGGAGCACAAGGAGGCATTATTACTGGAGTGGTAGTATTAGAAAGAGTACTGCCAGATCCTTCACTAAAAGCTTCTGCTTGCCAGTTATACTCTCTGCCCGATTGAAGTCCAATCTCAACCCAGTCAGCTACATAAATATCCCCGTCGTTGCCAAAACCGGAATTATCTGATGCAATAGTACCTGTTGCATCATCAAAATGCCAAAGACCAACCAATCCTGTTTCGTCATTATAAGTTTTATTATAATGTTCTGTCACCTCTGCGTCACTTAAAGCTCGATCGTAAATTCTAATCTCATCAATTGTCCCGTTAAAATTATCCATTTCAGGAATATCACCGATTGTTAAAGGAGCACTGTTCACAATAGTACCTGATTTAGATATGAAGGTTCGATACTGACCATCAATGTATAATCTCATTCGAGATCCGTCATAAGTACCAATAACATGGTACCATTTATCATCTTCAAACGTTCCATAACGAATAGCACTTCCATTTATATTAAAGGCAAATTGCTGTCCTTGACTTCCTGGACCTCTAAAATAGAAATTAAATCCTGGACCAGCCCAACCCTCAGACGTTCCCAAAACAATCATATAACTATTATGATTAGCAGGTTTTGCCCAAAACTCCATCGTTAGCTCATTTAAATTGTCAAATGATTCTCCTTCCCCGCAATCAACATGATCATTCCCATCAAATTCCAAAGCATGTCCTCCTCCCCTGTCTGTAAAAGGAGAACTTACATTAAAAAAAGTTGTTGTTTCTATTATAGAACCATCATGAAAATAGCGATTAAGGTTGTAGGAGGAAGCGTGTTCACTATTTGTCCAAGAAAGATCAGCCCAAGGATAAGGTCCTTGACAGTAAATTGTTGGATTGTTCAAAGTAAAAGAACCAGGAGCTCGACAATAATAACTAGTTATAGAACGGTATCCGTTGGTAGATATTAATCCCCAAGGACCTACTGCTTCAACTTTATATTCATAAAAAGTACCGAGAAGAACTCTGTCATCTTCCCATGTTTTATCAAAAGGATTATCAGTCGTATAAATAGGTACAGTCTCACTATAATCTTTTCTAAAAATCTCATAATGATCAGTATTTACTTCATTGG
>JAYEIZ010000286.1:0-1764 GCA_034660355.1 Nanobdellota archaeon | reverse complement strand
TTTTTTTCTTCGACAGGTTTAGCTTCAACTTTTGATTCAGTTTTCACTTCTTCTTTAGTTTCTTTTACCTTTACTTCTTCTTTTTTAGGTTCAGCTTTTGAAGTCTCTTTTTTTACTTCTGTCTTAGAAGTAGAGACTTTCTTTTCCTGTTTCTTTTCTTTCTTTTTTGCTTGTTCTTCTAAAACAAGTTCGATTGTAGCTCTTTTACCCAATCTTCCTCTTTGTCGTCCATACCTTAAAGGCCTAGATGATCTTTGAGTTGAAATATGATAAACAATTAAAGAGTCTATATTCAAACCTTTATGTATTGCATTTGCTTCTGCTGAATTTAATAATTCAAGTATTAATGTTGCTGCTTTAATTGGATACCTTCCTGGACCAATCCCTGGTTTGTGACCAGTATCTTTGTTGAATCGAGTATATTTAATCGGTTTCTCCATAGATATAATACTTTCAAGAATTTTCTTAGCCCTTGAAAGATCCTTTCCTCTGATTGCATTAGAGATTTCAATACCTTGTTTGCTAGAGAAAGGTGCTGCTACCAGAACTGCCTTAGCCATGTTCTCTTTAATTTTAGTTGAATAATTATATACCATCTTACTTCACTGATACGTTTGAGCTTGACTTTGTTGCACCTACTCCAGGTGAACTGTGTGCTACTCTATTTCTTGTTAATGAAAGTTCTCCTAATACATGACCAATCATTTCTTGATCAATGAAAACTTTTGTATAAGTTTTACCGTTATGAACTAAAATAGTTCTACCTACCATTTGTGGAAGAATAACTAAATCCCTTACATGAGTTTTAACATTATCTTTCTTAGAAAGTTTTCCAACAAGTTTTTTCTGCTCGTCAGTAAATCCTCTATTAAGACTTCTTCTTTGTCTTGCTGGGATTAACTCAATGAACTCATTTAAACTGAGATCTTGAAGTTCTTTCAATGTTTTTCCCCTGTAGGTGAATTCTTTTCTTGCCATTTTTACTTATTCCTTCCTGTGTGTCTTGGACTTAACATACCCACTTTTCTTCCAGGTGGTGCATTCTTAGGTGCTGGTCTAGCATTGGATTTTCTTGAAGATCTTCCATTTCCAAATGGATGGTCTACAGCGTTCATTGCGCCTCCAGATACTTTTGGCCATAATTTATTTTTTGCTTTCATAGCATAAAATTTCTTACCTGCTTTTAGTATAGGTTTGTCTGTTCTTCCTCCGCCTGCAATAGTGCCAATACTAGCTCTACATTTGTGGTAGAATGTTTTCTTTTTCTTGGATGGAAGTTGTACAAGTACACTGTCTTTCATTTGTGAAAGAACTCTTGCAAATGTACCTGAACTTCTTACGAATTTTCCCCCGTCCCCAGGTGAACCTTCAATATTAAAAATAAGTGTACCTTCAGGAATATCTCCTAATGAAAGAACATCTCCTTTCTTAGCATCATCGCCACCAACAGAAACTGTGTCACCGACTTTAATGTGTTCAGCTGCAATAAGAAGACATGTATCACCATTATCATATTCTACCTGTGCAAGAGGACTTGAATGACCCCTACAATGAACTAAATCTATAACTTTTCCTTCAACTACTTCGTTAGTAAGTGAAACATATTTTGCTTCTCCTTTATAATTGAAACTAGGAGCTCTATATGTTGGGGAACCTTTTCCCCTTGCTTGTTGGATTATTCTCTTTCCCATTTTATTATCACATTAAACCTAATTGAGTTGCTACGTCAATAGCTGGGTTTACATCAGTTAATTTGACATAAGC
>JAYEIZ010000285.1:0-1766 GCA_034660355.1 Nanobdellota archaeon | reverse complement strand
ATTTTCTGAACCTTGGATCCCTAATTGTCCTGCTACTGCTGCCATCTCAGCTAACTCATCAGCAGATTGTGGAACAGATTTAGACATATCTAATAGCTGAGTCTCTAATCCTTTTATTTCCTCAGTAGTCATACCTGTTGTTTTCCTTACTTTGACCATGGCTGTTTCTAACTCTATTGTGGGTTTGATAAATACATTAAAAGCACCATAAGCTAATGCGGCAGCCATAGCAACATTGACTAATGCCCACCTAAACTTAGTCATGTGTAATAAAAAACCTTTTCCTTTCTTAGTTCCCTCACCCATAGCATTACTCATCTTAGAAATTGATTTCCTAGTTTTATCACTAGCCTTAAATGTTTTTTCAAAATGAGTAGTCAATCCACCTAATGCAGCATTATTAGTAGTTACAAAACCTGCGTGTTTAGCTAATGAATGATTAGTTGCATCAGTTATGCTCTTAAATTTAGAAGTTGCAGTAGTAGCTTGATTAATCCCCCCTACACCTTTAAATGGGGTTCCTTTTACAGAAAATTCATTAACAAGTTGTACTTTGTGTATATTTCCTACCATTATCTTATCTTAGCTCCAGCAAGTTTTGCCTGAAATTTCTTTTCTTCATTGTGCTCCCTTAACATACTTGAAATTTGAAACCAAAAAAGTTTTCCCTGCTTTTCTGGCGGAACTCCCATTGAGGACAATTTACCGATAAGTTTGGAGTCCTCTTTTCTCTTATCGGCTAATCTTTTTTTAGTGTTTTTGGCCTTTCTTCAGCTAATTTGACTTCAGCCATTATTTCCCTGTAGTTTTTAGTCTTATAACTGCTTACAGACATAACTGCATCTTTAAGTGCAATTTTATAATCTGGCCTTAATTTCTTTGCTTCTTCAATAGTATAAGACGGATTAGTTATTTTTTTACTTATTAAATCAGCCACCCAATCATCAGTCGGCTTGTTGTCTATTGTTCTGCCTTTTTCAAATGCCAATACTGCTTCTGAACACATACAAGGGGTTAATTCAACAAACTTTTTAACTGTCTGCTTTTCTTTTTCTTTTTTTAGCTCTGTTAGTATCTCTCTGCTCTCTCTTATTCCTTCATCCACTACATTGGAGTTGATATTGGCATCTACAGAAGTGCGGTTTTTCATATTTTGTTTTTCGGTTAGTTCCCTTATTAATTCCTTTTTTATCTTTTCGTCTTTTTCGGTTTCTATCTTAGGCTTTAAGGCATTTATTTCTATATCTAATTTAGCCTGTTCATCCGCTACAGCTTTATTTAGTGCCTTTTGCCTTTTAATTACCTGCATTAATTGTAACCCTTCGTTAATCAGTTCTTCATCTATGTTTCTATCATAGATATAAATAGGGTATTTTTCAGGGATTGCTTTTCCTTCTTTGTCTATCCTAAACATGGATTCTTCTTTAGTAATCATATCTTCAGTATCTTGTTTCTTCTCTTTTTCAGGTTCTTTATCAAATCCTGTTTTTCCCTCTACTTTTGCTTCTTCAGTCATTTTTCCACCTTTGGACTTCCCTGAGTCTTAGGTATCACAACACCCTGTTCTTTTTCTTCCTCTTCTGGCTGATTCTCTAACATTCTTACTCTTTCAGTCAGTTCATTAATCTGTGTTAGGATGTTTTTAACCAATGGGTCTAATCTTTCCATTATTGTCCTTATTACTTTTATCCCTAGAAACTGTTTTCCAGATACATTCTCATCACAGAATTTCTTAAAATATGCTGCATCTTCCCTATCTACATCAC
>JAYEIZ010000284.1:0-8001 GCA_034660355.1 Nanobdellota archaeon | reverse complement strand
TAAAACCCATTAGAGTCCACATATAATGTACTGAATGTTTCATTAACACCATCACTGTCAGCTGCACCCATTCCAAACATATCCTCTAATACTGTTACGTTTATCTGGTTTTCACTCATATTTCCTGTAAAGTTTATACATTTTATATTGCTCCATGTTACTGAACTAGCATTAGAAGCATAAACCTCTCCCTCAGGTGTAACAGCAGACCAGCTATACATTGTGTAGTTGACATTATCATCTAATGTTACTGAGCCGCTAATATTACCGTAATAACCTTGCCATGATTTTGTAACTGTTGTAGCATCAATACTTAGAGCAGTAATATTCCCTGCCTGGGCCTTAACCTCCATAGCCGCAGTAGTCCCTCGCGTTTCAGGAGCACTGACATTGATAACTGCAGGACCAGACGGCTCAGCAAATAAAAACGAGGTAGATAGAATTACCATTAACAAGAGCAAAAATCCCTTTATAGTCCATGATATAACCTTTTCTTTCATAACTATTTCAATACCGAAAGATTTATATATACTTTATGTACTTACAGTATTACTAGTATAGTTTGTATATACTAAAACTCATAGAGGTGTAACATGCACACTAGAAGACTTGTAAAATCAGGAGCATCTTCCTATACAATCTCATTGCCAAAGGAATGGCTCCAGAAGAATAAGCTGGAAAGGGGAGCTCTAGTCTATATAAAAGAGAAATCAGCTACTGAGTTATCTATCTACCCAGAACCCTCAGAAGGCCCTATAAAACAAAAAGAAATAACCATAAATGTAGACAATAAGAAGATAGGCACAACAGAAAGGGAGATTACCTCAGCTTATGTAAATAACTATAATACCATCTTGATACTAGGAAATAGCCTTATTGACAAGACAAAAGAGATAAGGCGAATCCTGCATAATTTTACAGCACTTGAGATAACAGAACAAAGTTCTTCTAAGATAATTGCAAAAGACCTTCTAAATCTAAAAGAGATATCAATAGAAACCACAATAAGGCGCATGGACATGATAATCAGGTCAATGATACAAGACCTAAAGAATATAGAAAACAAGAACATATCTGAAAACATCCATTTTCGCGATTTTGATGTAAATAAACTTTACTTTCTTCTTTATAGATTGATAAAAGGCGCTTTAGGTGATCCTGTATTAGCTTCTCATTTTAGCCTAAACAGTTCAAAAGCACTTTCAGTATGGAACATCACAACAAACCTGGAGAATATAGCTGACTGCTGCAAGAATATCTCTCAAAACCTAGCAGAAATAGGCAAGAAATTCAATTTAAAAGAACTAGAAGAAGTATATAATGATATTGAGAGATCATACCTTGATGTGATGAAAGCTTATCACAAAACCGATAAGAAGTTAGCAGACGATGTTGCTTCAAACAGAACAAACATAGTGAACCAATGTATTTTGTTTTCAGAAAAGAATAATAAATTCAATATACTGACTATTTGCGAGAATTTGAAAGAAATGGAAAATCTTATTTGTAATATAGCTAGGTTGGTTATTGATGATTAGGAAAATTGACGTATTTAGTTAAATTTTCTTTAATTCCCTTAACCTATCATGGTACTTCCTTACAGCATGCCTTATCACATTTACCCTATTGCTGAAATCAGGATTCTTTTCTACAATCTCATCGATCATATCTACAAATTCTCCAGGTAAGCTTACAGCAACTCTTGGTTTCTTTTTCTTTTGCATTCTCCCTATAATCCCTTTTTCCTTTAAAAATATATAGTTTAATCGTAAAACAACAAATTTAATCTCTTCAGAACAGAGGAGATTTGTTGGCTAAATATTGATACATTTAAATACTTTACTGTTTATTTGTCAATTTTTAACCTATATAAAATCTTTTTATAATTTATATAATACTTATAGGTTAAATATTTATATTAGTGGCCGTTTCCAATTAACTCAAAGGGGTGGCTAAAAATTAATAACATAGTTGCTTCTTCAAAAAAGGGGGTGTATAGGATGATTTTTATTTCTAGAAATAAGAAGCTAGTTTATTTAGTATCAATAGTTGTTTTATGCCTAATATATTTCATAGTGAGTGCTATTGCACAAACTGGGATTAATAAAAACCTGGATATTGTATTGGAATACAAATCTGGAACAGAGAACGACGCAGATGACAATGGAATCGAAACAATAGGTAATATTATTGATTTCACAGTTGAAAATTCCCTCTTTAAGTGGGATGTTGATGCAAGTAAACTTTGTACTAAGTGGGATGTTGATTCTAATAGCATAGAAACACCCCTGTGTTATGGTGGAGAAGAGTGTTGCAGTTTTATAGAACTAACTTCAACCAGTGCTAATTGGGATGATTCTTTCTATATAAATTACGGTAGATATGATGCTAGTTACAATAACATTGTTTCTGCACAAGTGGTTTATGTAAACTATAGTGTATCTATAGAGGACCCTTATGAAGATATAGCTTATAGCAATGAAAGTACAATCAGTGCTGATTTTGAAAAAAGAAAAGTAGAGTACACAACAAGTGTAGAAGAAATTAACTTACTTCCTGACAATGTTTCTGCAGGGGATATTGTAGATGTCCATGCAAGACTGCTTGACAATAATGGAGACGGATTTTCTAAGCGAAACTTGAATATTTATTTAGACGGAGAAGCAATAGGTGTAGAAGAAACTGATAATGTAGGCTATATTCTATTCAAATTAGATACCTCTTCTTTATATTCAGGAGAACATTCTGTAAAAGTAAAATTTCTTGGGAGTGAAGTTAGTTTAGAGGAAGAAATAATAACCTATCTTCCAAGATCTTCTAGCTTAGAGTCATTTTTCATTCAAGGAAGCGAATCATCTCCTGCCCTTCTTCAGAATGCAAATTTATCATTCCAGCAGGTTGAGGATTGCAAAACAGAATATTGGGAAACAAGAGAGCCAATATACGGAACTTGCCAAATAGAACATAAAATAAATGTTTGTGATGATTATCCTATAAACAAAAGCTGCCATGAAGAAACAAAATATTATGAATATGAGTGCAAAACCGGAACTGAAACATTTCAGCACAGTAAGGAGATATGCACGCCTTCAGAATTAAGAATAACAAGAAAGAATGAGGAAGGCAGAATAAATTTCAAGGATTGGGGAAAATGTTCTACTCAGGAAGGAAATGGTGCATTAATAGTAATTTGTGACAGTATGTATGATGGCAATAATGATGGCATCTGCCAGTCAGGAGAAAGCTGCGAAAAGTTTGTAATAAGTGAACAAGGAGTACAACGTTACCTCAAGAATTCTCAGGAATATTTTACAACAGAGGATGAAAGCTTCTTTCTGGAGGAGCTTGACTATGAGGTGCTTAGAAATGGAATTTCTGGCACCTCTTCAGAGGTGATGTCAAAATGAATATGTTAAAAAAACAAGGTTTTTTTAAAAATTTCCCTCTGGGAAAAAGAGCAATAACAATACTATCTTTATTGATTGTTTGTTCTAGCTTTGCTTATGCTGAATCTATAGAGATAATGCATCAATATGATGATAAACCTACTTTTATGCAAACCCGAAGCGATAATCCAGATACTAATTACTGGAATATTGCCACAATGGCTATTGGGCAATGTAGTAGCCATTATATCTTCGTTATGAATTTTAATCGAACTTGTAATAATATAACTGTTGGCTCTACAATAGATTCAGTAATTTTATCACTTAAATCTATAGAAACTTACTCAGACACTCACGATAGTTTTGAAGCCTATAATTTTACTACACCTAATCCTGCATACGATTTAATAACATATAATACTTTAGGAACTATTGATTATTCTGAAAATTTAGTTACTGTCAGTCCGTCAATCCCTAATGGTTGGGTAGGTTGGTCTAATACTACGCTTAGTTCTAACTGGTTTCAGGGTGTTTGTAATCAAGTTTGGGAAGGTCAAGCTACTAACGGAATACATTTTAATGAAACTGACCCAGGTTGTGTAGGTGTAACAACTTCCTATTATGCTACTGATGCTTCTGACCCAATTATATATGTTAATTCTACACCTCCAGAATCAACAACAGCACCAACTCTTTCAGATATTAATTGCACTTCCTGCGGTATCCCTGGGGGAGATGATAATCCCCCATATGAAACCTATGACACAACCCCTACTTTCACTTTGAGTACTGATATTACTGCATATTGCAGGATTGATAATGAAAACTTAAATTATAGTGCTATGGGGCCTAGTAGAAATTGCACTCGTTTGGGTGGGGGCTTTAACCACGCTTGTACTTTAAATGTAGATGATGAGCTTAAACTTACACCTACTGATTATACCTATATTGTTTGTGGCAATTCTGGTGGTGGAGATGAAACTAGTCAAAGTTTAGAGATGAAAATAACTCAGATACAACCTAATGCCAGTCAAGCAATGGAAAAAGGCATAGTTATAAGCATACCTAGCGCAACAATATACTCTGACCAGCAGGTTTATGTCAGAACAATAAGTAATCAACAAGAGCTAGCTACATTTGATAAGGTTGCTTTATACGGCACACAAAGGTGGGCTTTTAATTACATAGATGACTCTGTAAATGAAAGCTCTATTGGAACCTTTTACAATCTAACGCCGGTATTTTATTTCTTGGAACTCATTAATTTGTCAACACAAGCAATAATTGAACAAGTTTCAGAGTTTATAAACACTACAAAAACATAATTTTTACATTCTTTTAAAATGAACACAGCTAAGATACTTTTAATTTGTTTTATTTTACTTAGCTTTGCTTATTTTGTAAACGCAGATGATGAATACAAACCTTACTTACATAAAGCATCAGTGCCAGAGCACCCAAAGATAGAATTATATGGGCAGTATAAAACAAACCTTTTTCCAGGGGCTGCTACGTATTCATATGGTATTGAAGTTCCAAAAGGAACCAACGGTTTGACTCCTTCTTTATCTGTTTCTTATAACAGCCAAACAGTAAAGCAAAGACCAGGAGTTCTAGGGACAGGATGGTTGCTAACTCAAAATTATATTTACAGGGATGTAAATGCAACTTTAAATGATACATCTGATGACATATATAAATTAGTCCTGAATAACGTGCAGTATGAATTGGTTTATGTTAGCGGCTCTTACCACACTAAGATAGAATCTTATATGAAGATAGAGAATTTGTCTACTACTTCTAATACTTATTATACTTATTGGCTTGTTACTTTAAAGGATGGAACTACATATAGATTGGGCTATAACTTAGATTCTGAGTTAACATCAAACACAGGCTACAACTATGCTTTAAAATGGAGCTTAGACCTAATTGAAGATACGCATAGCAACAAAATATATTATTCATATTTAGAAGACCCTTTTAGCAGCGATCTAGGTGCAGTTTACCTTAATGAGATATCTTATAATAATTACGAGGAAAGAAAAGTCAAGTTTATTTATGAAAGTTCCCTAAGGCAGGATTATAGGTTAGTTTATGAACAGGGCAATAAGCTCCTTGAAAGCAGAAAGCTGCAGGATTTAAATATATATGCCCACGATAATTTAGTTAGAAGGTACAACTTTAACTATATTAACCTTAACACTGAGAATTCGCTTTCTTCTTTATCTGAAATAAGACTATATGGTTCTGATAATGTTTCAATATTGCATAATCTAAGTTTCGAGTATTTTCCAGACATAGCAGGTTATACAAAACATAACAGCACCTACATACCAGAAGAATTATTTTCTTATACTCCTACGCGACCGGATTATGGGGTAAGGCTTGTAGATTTTAATAACGATGGTCTTATTGATATTATAAAAGCAAGGGGTGCCGCAGGCCAAAATAAGAGTTTCGTAAATAACCGGCTAAACAACTGGACTAGTGTTTCCTCTTTTATATCTCCTGTCTATATCTCAGTAATCTATAATAGCATTGAAACCGATAATGGTGCAAGATTTGCAGATATAAACAATGATGGTTTTGTAGATATTCTTTACGGAAAAGAAACTGGTTCAAATAAAAAAGCATATCTTAACAACGGCTCTGGATGGAGCGAAAGCGCTACATGGGCAACCCCTGTATATTTTGTTAATGATAGACATGTGAGCCAGAGCGTAAACTTAGTTGATTTCAATGGTGATGGAAGAATAGATATTTTACACGCAAACAACGGCATAACTGAAGCTCACCTTAACACCGGCTCAGGATGGCTGAATGTCAGCTCTTCTTGGCAGAGTCCAGTTGATTTTATATCAGGCGATAATGATTATGCTGTAAGGATAGTTGACCTCAACGGCGATAACCTTCCTGATATCACTCTTGGCAACTGGGTTGCCTCTCTTAAGAAAGCATGGCTGAACAACGGCTCTGGATGGAGCAATTACACTAACTATGCTCCTCCGGTTTACTTTATCACTGATTCGGCAACAGATAACGGCGCAAGGTTTACTGATGTAAACGGAGATGGGTTGCCAGACCTCATAGTTGATTTTCTTAATGAGTCAAACAGCAGCAAGGCAGCATACATCAACACAGGAGATGGGTGGGCCCTAAGCAGCAAATGGCAGTCTACCACCCCTTTCACTAAAAACGGCTATAACATCGGCAGAAGGTTAGGGGATGTTAATGGAGATGGCTTTGCAGATATTGTAGTAGCTCAGGGGAACAGCACTACCTCGGAACTTTACACATATATTAAGAATTCTTCTAACTCTTATCTTCTTAAGAGGATAACTAATGAGTATGGAGGAGCAATAGAGATTGACTATAATTCCTCTACATATTACAATAATTCTGCTAATGGCACCAGCACATTGGGTTTTAATATGCGAGTTGTGGACAAATACAATAGAAATAATTCATTAAATGGTGACTTTAACTCATTCGGCACTTATGCCTACTCTTATTTTGGAGGAAAATACGATTACAAAGAGCAAGAGTTCAGAGGTTTTAACATTGTAAATGAAACAAAACCTGACAGAAGCTATACCATCCATTACTTCCACCAGGATGATGCTTTGAAGGGAAAAGAGTATAAGACAGAAATTTATGATTCTTCAGGAAATATTTTCTCGAGGAGCAGTAATGGTTATAGTTTTACTAATAGGGGTTACTATGAAATCTTTTTAGATTCTTCTTCACAAGAACTTTATGATGGAAGCTCTGTTCCTGAGATTAGTAATGTGACTTATGGTTATGATTCCTATGGAAATGTTGTTTACAAGGATAATAAAGGAGATATAAATAAAAACAACGATGAAAAATACGAAATTTACGAATATTATTACAATATAGATGATTATATTCTTGATAAAGTTAGTAAATATTCATCATACGATTATGATAATTCTACTTTAGCTAAACAAACAAGATATTATTATGATAATGGGGAACTAACAAAAGGAGATTTAACAAAAGTTATAGAATGGAATGAGGGGGGTTCAGATTCTTTTACTTCATTTGATTATGATAGTTATGGAAATGTAGTTAAGAAAACCAACTCTTTAGGCCGTTGGACAAAATATTTGTATGGCTTAAGAGATACTTCGTTTACTTATGTTGATAGGATTACAAATGCTCTTGGCCATAGAACTGACTATTATTATAATTTAGGAACTGGGAATCTTTTATGGGAAGAGAAGGAGAATATTAGAAAAACCTATACTTATGATGTATTTGGAAGGATAAAAAAAGAGATACTTCCTTATGATAACTCCGATATGCCAACTAAAGAATATACTTATACTTTCGATGGTCTTGCTCCTGAGATCATTAAAGTTTCTTTAAAAGAACATAATGGTAAAACTGTCGATACTTACTACTTCTATGATGGATTTGCTAATTTAGTACAATTAAAAACAGAGATTGAAGATGACGATTCTGTTGTTAAGAACATCTTTTATGATGCGCAAGGAAGAGTAGAAGAAGAGCAAAACCCTTATATCGAAAACTTTTCACCATCATTAAGCACACCAGATTCTAATGTCAATAAAACATACTACACTTA
>JAYEIZ010000283.1:0-8067 GCA_034660355.1 Nanobdellota archaeon | reverse complement strand
GAAAGATTGAACAGAGAAATTAAAAGAAGACTGAAGTGGTTTAGTACCTTTCAAGCTTTGGACAGTGCCAAAGCTTTCTTTGGGTTGTGGTTTTATCACCACAACACATAGTACTTGACTTCATCTTGTTTATACATACTCACTTGCGTTCGTAGCATAAATTTGCAAGCAAATTTATATATCTAGGTTAACTACTTCTTTTGCATGTTCTTCTATGAATTTCCTTCTTGGCTCTACCTGGTCACCCATTAGAATAGAGAATATTTCATCAGCTTTGACTGTATCTTCTAATGTAACCTGCAGAAGTATCCTCTTTGAAGGATCCATTGTGGTTTCCCATAGCTGTTTAGGGTTCATCTCCCCTAAACCTTTGTATCTTTGTATGTTAACACTTTCTTTACCCATTTTTTCTAAATTCTCGTTTAGTTTATTCTCTTTGTAAACATAAACTTCTTCTTTACCTTTCTTTATCCTGTATAATGGTGGTTGTGCGATGTATATGTATCCTGCTTCGATTAATGGCTTCATGTAGCGATATAAGAATGTCAATAGCAATGTTCTTATGTGTGAGCCGTCTACATCAGCGTCTGTCATAATAATTATTTTATGGTATCTGGCTTTTTCTAAATTGAATTCTTCCATAATGGAAGTTCCTATAGCTGTTATTAAGTTAGTAATTTCTTCGTTTTGGAATATTTTATCTAAACGTGCTTTCTCAACATTCAGAATTTTTCCTCTTAATGGTAGGATTGCCTGAAATTCTCTATTTCTTCCTTGTTTTGCAGAACCCCCTGCTGAGTCGCCTTCTACAATGTATACTTCACATTTTGATGGATCCCTATTGGAACAGTCCGCTAGTTTTCCAGGAAGCCTTCCATGATTTAATGCTCCTTTTCTTCTTGTTAACTCTCTTGCTTTTCTTGCAGCTTCCCTTGCTTTTGCTGCGTTAACAGATTTACCAACTATTGAGCGTGCTACCTGAGGGTTTTCCTCTAGGAAATGTCCTAATTTAGTGTTTATTATTGATTCAACAATACCTTTAACTTCAGAATTGCCTAGTTTTGCCTTTGTCTGGCCTTCAAACTGCGGTTCTATTACTTTTACAGAGACAACTGCTGATAAGCCTTCTCTTACGTCTTCTGAGCTTAGTTTAATGTCACCTAGCTTGTTTTTTTCTAGGTAACTGTTTAATGTTCTTGTTATTGCTGTCTTAAAACCAGAAAGATGTGTTCCGCCTTCTATTGTATTTATGTTGTTTGCGAATGAGAATATATTTTCCTGGTAAGAATCATTGTATTGCATTGCTATTTCAACTTCACAATTGCCTTTTTCTTTTGAGAAATGGATTACATCATGCATTTTATGCTTGTTGTGATTGAGGTATTCTACAAAACTAGATATTCCCCCTTCATAATAGAACTCTTCTTTTTTTTCTGCTCTTTCGTCTTCAATATTTATTCTTATTCCTTTGTTTAGGAAAGCAAGTTCTCTTAATCTTTTTGCTAGGATATCAAAATGGTATTCTGTTTCTGTGAATATCTCATCATCTGGCAGGAATGTTATTGTTGTTCCTGTTTCTTCTGTTGTTCCTGTTTCTTTTAACTCTGTTACGGGTGTTCCTTTTTCGTATTTTTGCTCATATATTTTTCCATCTCTTTTTACTTTAACAGTTAGTTTTTTTGATAAGGCATTAGTACAAGAGATTCCGACGCCGTGCAAGCCGCCACTTACCTTGTATGCTTTTTTATCGAATTTTCCACCTGCATGTAATTTTGTTAGAACTATCTCGACAGCAGGCTTTCCGAATTTAGGCATTATATCAACTGGAATGCCCCTGCCATCATCACTTATTGTAATGCTGTTATCCTTATGTATTATGGCCTTTATGTTTTTACAATGTCCGGCCATAGCTTCATCTATTGAATTGTCAACTCCTTCATAGACTAAGTGATGTAGGCCATTTAGAGCTGTGTCTCCAATGTACATCGCTGGTCTTTTTCTAACTGCACTTAATCCACCCAATACCTGGATGTCTTGTGCGTCATAGCTTGTTTTTTCCATTTTATTAACTAAGTCTATTAAATTTTTAACAAAATTTAGATGTTAAATCTAGTAATTTAGAACTTAGCGTAGTTTATATATCTTTCGGTTAAATTTTGGCTCCAGAAGCCCTGTAATGGCTAAATTTAAGGTTTTTGGCTCCTCGGAAAACATGGAAAAACTAAGGGTTAATCGCTATGTTATGCAAAATTGAAAAAGGGTAAATTAGTGTATATGGGCTTATTCTCAATTCAATGGGACGCTGGGCTTTCGCCATTTGGACCAACGGCATTTAACTGACATTGATGTTAGATAAGATCGAAAGAAAGACCTAAAAAACGGGAAAGGGGCGGAATTTAAATTAAAGGTACAACTAATAAGTTAACTCTAATCTCAAGACTTAAATATAATGGTTGATTTCTCGGGGGGATGGTACCCATAAGTCAAATAGAATATTTAATGGATGATTTAAAGACTATTGATGATTTCTTTATAGGTCACGGGTATCATAGATTGGGGAAATCTGTTAAATCCCGTGGGAATGGTTTACAAATAGGTTTTGACGTTTTAAAGAGATGTCTATTCGCCCCTGAGTTTCCAGCATTATTATATAATCCTACATTAACATATGGTGAAGAAGCTCTACCAGATCATGGAAGCCAACAGTTTTTTGTTAGTGTTGAGATATGGAATCTCATCAATAGGTATGATTATTCGTATAGTATTACAATAAGATTATTTCCTGATAAAGTGGATCAACCATCCGATGTTGAGAGATTAGATAGATATTTTAGAATACCCCCCGAACATAGGAGAGAACAACCATTACAAAAAATGCTTAAAGAATTAGAAAAATTACTTTAATCAAATAAATTCCGCCCCTTAATTCTATTAACTGATGTATCTCTCCGTTCACTATGTGGGCTTGATTATCTAGCACTTCCAAGGTGTTCTTTTTCGCCGTATTTCGGTGGTTTTCTCCAAACATCCCTAATAACATACTCTTATATACTAAATAATGTTTCTAACACACTTATGGTAAGATTTGGAAGTCCAAGAAAGAAAAGAAGAGATTCTAAAGATAGTTATTCTAAGAGGGGAGATTCTAAAGATAATCGTTCAAAGAGAGATACCTGGGGTAAGAGAAGATTTGAAGGCGGCCCTAGAGGTAGGAGAGATTCTAGCAGAGATTCTAACCGCCATAGTGGAGGTAGGCGCGAACTTGAGATGACCAAGGTTACTTGCGCTTCTTGTGGGGATGAATGCGAAGTTCCTTTCAAACCAACTTCAAACAAGCCAGTCTATTGCAGAGATTGTTTTTCAAAAAAAGAAGGTGGTAGTTCAGGTAATTCTTCTAACAGGGATCTTGACATGATCAATAAGAAACTTGATAAGATAATGAAAGCTTTAGATATTAGATGAACTAATTCTTTTATAGAACTCAATTATATACGAAAACTTTATGTATGTCTGATATTTAATTAATCATATGGGGGTCCTTGAATTAAACAAAAAAGCAGGGGATAAGATTGGTGAAAAAGCTGCTTCTCCCTATATAAAGCATAAGACGTACTTAGAAGTCTTTAATCTATTCTGCAAAAAACTTCCTAAAGATGCTTTTGTTCTTGATTTTGGTTGCGGATCTGGACTGCCATTTACAAAAGAATTAGTCAAAAGAGGATTTGAAGTTACTGCAATTGATATATCAGATATAATGATTGAATTAGCTAAGAAGAATGTTTCTGAAGCAAAGTTTATACGAGTTTCAATGACAGATATTAATTTTAAGGAAGACTTTGATGGTATTTTCTCAGGATATACTATGCTTTGTTTAGACCCAAAGAATTTCGAGATAGCTGCAAAAAAAGCAGTTAAATCATTGAAACAAGGAGGGTTTTTCTTTTTAGCTCTTAATGAGCCTCCGCCTGGACATAAGGAAGAGGAAAACTATACCAAGATTATGGGTCAAGAGATGTATAGTAGACCTTACACTGAAGATGAGATAAGAAAAGTTTTTTCAGAATTGAAAATAATTAAAGTTGAAAGAGAAATTGTTGGTTCTAAAGCATATGGTATTGAATATACTTTACTAGTTCTGATGCAAAAACAATGACTACTTTGATTGATAATCTGCCTTTTTCTTAACTCCTAGTAATTTAGAAATGTTTGATGCTATTTTCTTGAATATACTTGCTTCCCTCTAACATATGTTTGGCCTATAAATCCATTTCCCCTTATTGCAGCTAAGTTACCTAGAATTCTTAGGTCTAATCCTTTAGAAATATCAATTCCAATTCTTTTTGGATCTATTACGACAAAGTCTGCTTCTTTTCCTGCTTCTAAGTTGCCTGTGACATTGTCAATACTTAGTACTCTTGCTCCACCTAATGTTGCTAGGTAGAATGCTTCAGTTGGACTTATAACTCTACCATCTTGGAAATTTCTTGATGTCTCTATTGCTTTGCCCATCTGTTCTGGCATAGATATTGATGGGCCACCTGCTATGTCTGTTCCTAATGCCATGGTTAATCCCCTATCCTTCCATCTGAAGTAAGGCATTACTCCACTTCTTAGGTTTTCGTTTGAATAAGGGCAGTGAGCAATATTTGTTTTTGTTTCTTTAAGTAACTTAACTTCTTCATCACTTAAATGGATACAGTGAGCCATGATAACTTTCTCTCCTAATAATCCATATCTTTCATATACGTGAGTGTAAGATTTAGCCCAAGGATGTAATTCTTTTACAAATTCTATTTCTCCTATGTTCTCACTTAGGTGTGTTTGTGCGTATGTTCCGTTTGAGTTTATCAGTTCCCCAACTTTTCTTAATAATTCGCCAGTGCAAGTAGGTACAAATCTAGGGGTAAAGATGTATCTTAATCTTCCATTGTCTTTTTTATCCCATTCTCCTGCTAATCTTAAGCTTGCATCGAGAGATTTAGAGACTTTTTCTGTTAGTTGAGGTGGGGAGTTTGTGTCCATCATTACCTTGCCAATAAATGCTCTAATTCCTTTATCATATGCTACTTTGAATGCTCTGTTTGTTGCTTCTTCGTGAATTGTGGAGTAGATACTTGCTGTTGTGGTACCATGGGATAGAAGATCTTCGAAGAAATTTCTAGCTACTATCTCAGCCAAATCAGGATATTCAAAGCTGGATTCAGCAGGAAAGGCATGTTCATCTAGCCAAAGCAGTAATTCAGTATCTTTTCCTTCTCCTAAGAATTGATATTGAGGTAGGTGAAGATGAACATCAATAAAACCAGGTATTATAACTTTGTCTTCTAATTCAATTAATTTATCTCCATTTTGTAGATTAGGCCTATCCTGTTGTAATGTAATTATATTTCCATTATCATCTATCTGAAGAAATCCTTTCCTTAATACTTCAACATTCTCTTCTGATACTGGATTAATGAAGTTTGATTTTATTACTTTGCTCATTTTTAAGCTTAAGAATAGAATTTGATTTAAAAACAATGCTGTTTATTTTATATAATTCATGATTTAGTTATCTATTTAAATATTAAACATAAGGTTTAAATACTTAATAATTGGTTAATTATGCTATGAAAAAAGAAAGTCTATATGGAATATTGCTAGTTGCAATGGTATTTTTAGTAGGATGTACAACTGCAACACAAGATCGAGTTACTGAGACTGTAAAAGAGCCAACAGTAATGGAAGTGGATGAAAGACAAGAAGCTGAAGTCGTGGAAGAAACAAAAACAGAAGAAATGATGGATGAAGTTGAAGAGGAAACTATGGAAAGTGAGTATTTTGTAAAGACATATGTTCTTACTGGCGAGAACTTTAAGTTTTTGATGGATGGGAAAGAAGCGCCTGAATTAAGAGTGCAAGAAGGCGATAGGGTAAGAATAGAGTTTACAAGTACAGATGGGTTTCATGACTTTGTTGTAGACGAATTCAATGCAGCTACTGAAAGAGTAAATACAGATGGCTCAACTTTTGTTGAGTTTGTTGCAGACAAGAAAGGCACATTTGAGTATTATTGCAGTGTTGGCAGCCATAGAGCAAATGGAATGAAAGGAAATTTGGTAGTTGAGTAATTCCAATTATAACTTTCTTTTGTTTTATTTATTTTTAAATCTTTTTTGGGAAAAGATTATATAATAAATGCAGTTTAATTATTCTCCTATGAAGGTAGTTGAGAATAAAAGACAAAAGTTATTGTTTTTGGCTATTGCTGCTTTAGGTATCTCTTCAATCATCACTCAGATTATAGCTATAAGGGAGTTCTTGAGTGTTTTTCAGGGCAATGAGTTAGTATTTGGAATCATATTAGCTAATTGGTTGTTGTTAGTAGGATTAGGTGCTTATCTAGGGAAGTATTTTGAAAAGGCAAAGATAGGCTTTTTGATAGTTGCGCAGATTATAATTGCGTTTTTACCGTTCTTGCATATATTCTTTATCAGAAATCTTAGAAATATTTTTTTCTTGCCTGGACAATTACTGGGGATTGTTGAGATATTCTTCTCTTCTTTTGTTATTCTTCTCCCTTATTGTCTGATTTCTGGCTTTCTTTTAACTTATGCCTGCAATATATTCTCTTTGAAAAAGGATTCAAAAACAATAGGCAAGGTTTATTTTATTGATAATATCGGAGATATTATCGGAGGATTGTTGTTTAGCTTTATACTGATCTATTTTTTCAACCCTTTTCAGATAGTGTTTCTTCTTATGTTTATCAACTTAATATCTGCTATAATGCTTTCTAAGTTTATCAGAAAATATATCTTATTTTTATTTCTTATTCTGTTATTAGCAGCTACTTTTATCAGTTTTTTATATGTGGATTTAGATGAACTAACAAGGGAACAACAATATAAAAATCAGGAATTGTTAGAGTATAGAGATACGCCTTATGGAAACCTTGTTGTTACTAAAACAGCTGACCAGATTAATTTTTATGAGAATGGAGTTATATTGTTTACTACGCAGAATACTATCGCTAATGAAGAGACAATTCATTATGCAATGGTGCAGGTTAGTGAGCCTAAAGATGTACTTCTGATTTCTGGTGGCGTTTCGGGTACAGTTAATGAGATATTGAAATATGGTGCTAAGGTAGATTATGTTGAGCTGGATCCCGGAATCATTGAATTGGGTAAGGAATATACTAAGAATATAGATAATGTTAATGTAATCAATAATGATGGGAGGTTGTTTGTCAAGAGAACTAAGAATAAGTATGATCTAGTTATAGTTGATCTGCCTGATCCAAGCACTGCTCAGCTTAATAGGTTTTATACTGTTGAGTTTTTTAGTGAAGTTAAGAATATATTGAAAGAAGATGGAGTTATCTCATCAAGTTTGAGTTCATCTGAGAATTATTTGAATTTGGAGATAAGAAAACTTAATTCAGCTCTTTATAACTCATTGAAAGAACATTTTAATAATATTATAATCATTCCAGGAGATAAGAATTTTTTTATAGCTTCTGATAATGATCTAAGTTATGATATTTCTAGCTTAGTTCAGGTAGATACAAAATATGTCAATGAATTCTATCTTACGGGAAAGTTAACTAAAGATCGGATTGATTATGCTAAGAACTCAATAATAGAAGATACTAAATTAAACAAGGATTTTAATCCAGTAACTTATTATTACCATCTGCTTCATTGGATGAGACATTTTAGGTTTAATGTTATGTTATTTTTTATTTTCTTAATTGCTCTGATGGTAATTTATTTGATGAGGATAAAACCAATTCCTTTTGCTTTGTTCACTTCAGGCTTTGCGGCTTCTTCTTTAGAGATTGTTATCTTGATAGGGTTTCAGGTTTTGTATGGGTATGCTTATCATCAATTAGCTATATTAATTACATCTTTTATGATAGGCTTAGCTGTAGGATCTTATTATATGAATAAGAAAATAAAAGAGATGGCAAAAAAAGAATTGGTCAATATTCAGTATTCAATATTTTTCTATTCACTTTTGTTGCCTTTGATGTTGTTATTGTTAAATAGACTGGAGAATGTGTTCTTAGTTTTTGTTTCTTCT
>JAYEIZ010000282.1:0-8069 GCA_034660355.1 Nanobdellota archaeon | reverse complement strand
TAGCTTTAAAGGGGTGGAAGTGGCTAAAGGGGGTAGCTAAAAATATTAAGAAATTAAAGGATGTGATGAATGCTTATGTGTTTGTGAAAAACGCAAAAGTCTAATTCTAAGAAAGGTTGATATACTTCCAGAGGAGAGGGTTGATATGAGCAAATATGAAGATGTTCTTAGGGATTACATTCCTGATAATTAATGGTTTTTCTTCCAATTCTTATTGTTGTGATTTTCTATAACTTCAACTCAATTCAAACTAAAGGTAATGTATTTATATATCCCCTGATATGTAGCTTATTAGGTATTAATATATCGGAGGATGATAGAATGACAATAAAAAACCAAATTGAAAAAGTAAAAGATAATTGGCTTATAGCCTTATTAATAATAGTCTTAGTTGGAATTCCTTTCTTTGGAGGAAGCAGTAGCTTAACAAGAATGGCAGCCCCAATGATGGAAATGGCTGATCAAGCAGCATTTGGAGGAGGATATGCTAAAGTTGTTTCTTCAAGATATATGCCTGTAGATGAAGACTTTGCACCAGAAGTTGAAGAAAGAGTAATCACAAAATCTGCAAGCATGTCTACAGAGGTTGAGAGAGGAATATTTTCTGAAGCAGAAACAAAAGCAAAATCAATAATAAAATCAAGTGATTCTTTCTTGCTTAACGAAAATGTTAATTCTTATGAAACAGGAAGAAGATCATACAAGAGAGGAATTTATCAGATAAAGATTGAAACAGAAAAATATGATTCAGTTATCTCTCAATTAAAAGACATCGGAGAGGTAAAATCATTCAATGAAAACGCAAACGACATAACCGGCGCATATACAGATTTAAATGCAGATCTTATAGCAGAAAAGGAGCGTTTAGCAAGATACGAAAGAATGTATAGTGAAGCTAAAGAAGTAGGAGATAAGATTGAACTTAATGATAGGATATTTAATCAGCAAAGATCAATAAACTATTTAGAAGACAGAATAGAAAACATGGACAACAGAGTTTCATACTCCACAGTCTACTTTACCTTGAATGAGAAAAGATCTGAATATGTAAATGTTGTATTTGTAAAGATTTCAGAGTTAGTAAAAGCCTTTGTCGGAAGCATAAACTTCGTGCTAAAGACAATATTCATACTAACACCATGGGCTTGGGCAATAGGAATATTAGTTTTGATAGCAAAACTATTCAGAAAAAAGAAGAAATAACCTTCTTTATTTTTTTATTTTATCTTTTATCAATATTATCTTCTTTAAACTTTATCCCTTTCTCAATAAAAGAAAGAAATATCTCAGCTTCCTTCTCACTCATCTCAAATAATTTCGAAAATTCCTTTGGAGAAACATTCTTACCAGAATCTTTTGTCAAAAACTCAGCAATCTCCTCAGCTTTCTTCTCGGAATTAAGATTATATTTCTTTATTATCTTCTGGTACTCTTCCACATGTTTAGAAATATCCATTCTCATTTACCTTTTTTATTCGCTCTAAACTTTCTTCTCATCTCTTTTTGCTCTTCTGTAAGTTTAGCCTTTCCCTTAGTATCCTCTTTGTTTGCAATCTTTGCTTTTATTATTGCATAATTCACAGGGTTCTTTATCTTTGCACAGAAATTATCAGGCAAACAAATCCCAAAATCCTTGTAATAAGACTTATTAGCACAATTTGGAGGCATTATCTTGCTCTTCCTTTGCTTATGGTGCCTTATCTGACCTTTGATAAGGACATCTCTTAAAGGCTCAGGGTTCTTCTTATTCCATTCATCTAATATTTTTTCAATCTGGTCATAACCCCAACCTACAGATGTCAGAAAATTCGTCAATACAAACATGCTTCTTTTCTTTCCATCCTCTAAACCATCTAATATCCTTATAACGCAAGGTGGGAAGAATTTTACTGGTATAGCATCTTTTAATTCTTCATAATCAGCATATTCTTTCTTAGTTGTCTCTTCTATGTTTGGTTTGAAATCTAAAGCGCGTATCAGAAGTTTCTTGCCTTCATCTTTTACAACCTTGCTCCTATCAAGGAATTTGTATTTGGAAACTTTCACATTTTTAGGAAATGCCACCTCTTTTCTAAAACCTAAAACCTTATTTGGATTTATAGGAACAGCAACAAGCCCTGATTTTTCATTAAATGAATATGTCATCCTATAAAGATGTCTTGATGATATTAATATAGTATCAACCTCAATTATTGATAGAGGATCAAACTTGTTATAATATTCTGAAGAGCCGCAACTGCACAATGTTTTCTTATTACTAAAAGACTGCATCAATACATTGCATTTAGGGCACTTCATAAATTGGGTAGACTCTTTTATTGATGATTCGCACTTAGGACATACAAACTCTATTTCCCCTTTAGATTTCTTCTTTATGACTTTATGACATTGACTACATAAGCTTTGAGTTAATTCAGTGGTATCTTTTGATGTAAGTTTCTTTAATTTCGAGAACGTTACCTTAAACCTATTGCCAAATACCACTTCATCATTGCTGGTTACTTTAATGTGATTCATGCTTATGTAATCAAGAAGATAAGATGCAATATCTCTTGCAGCATCAGGGAAAAGTTTGCTTGTTTCAATACCATTCACCTTCTTAGGAAACGCTTCATACGGAACTCCAATATGAAACCCTTTGTTTCCAGAAAACTTTAATGATATAGAATTGATTCCTGATTCTTTCAATGACTTTATTATAAGCCAGGTTGTTATCTTTGCCAAATCCCATACTGGGCAGTCAATATCTAAAACTAAATCCCACCCTATTCTTAATTCTTCCATCTCCTTCTTTCTCATCATAGGGTCCAATCGAAGAGGGTTGCTCCACAATTCTTCTGATGCATGAAATGAAGTAGCACCTTGTTTTGCAAGCTCTAGAACATCAGTAGGATACTTTAAGATATCTGGCCTTTTCCCAAAACCCTTGTCACCATACTTTATAGCTATCTCTTTATCTACTGCATTCTCCACAATAGCTTTTTGGATGTCTTCTCTTTTGTAGTGCTTCAGAATCTGGCTTATACTTATCATGCATACCCCCATTTGGCAGTAGATTTTTTATATTTATAATGTTTTCCTTTAAAAAATCAATAATAATTAAATCAATGGAAAAAAATTGTATTAATATTGAGAATAATAAAAGGCAATTTTACTTCAAGAACTAATTTATGATAAAATGACAGTTGGAAGACAATATGAAAGAACCAATTGATGAATTGTTGGAACTTATCGATAAAGTGAAGAGTTCTGATAATCTTGTTATTGTAGAAGGAAAAGAAGACAAGGCAGCATTAAAGAGATTAGGAGTAACTAATGTAATCCAATTAAACAAGCGTCCCTTGTATAAGGTTGTAGAAGAAGTTGTTAGAAAAGAAAAAGAAACAATAATCTTAACTGACTTAGACAAAAAAGGAAAAGAGCTATACAGAAAGCTAAATCACCCTTTGCAGCAGTTTGGAATTAGAATAGACAATAAATTAAGGCATTTCTTGTTCAAAAACACTAAACTTAGGCAGATTGAAGGATTGGACAGTTACATTAGAAAAAAGGTAGATTTAAATACAAACTAACTTACTTGTTATATGGGTGATTTTTTGAAGAAAAAGATAATTTTTGTTTTATTAGCCTTTTTGTTAATCCCTTTAGTTTTTGCTGTGAATTATCCTCAATTGAAAGATTTTGTTACTGACAATGCAAATATAATTGATGCGCAGTCTGAATCAACTATATTAGAATTAGCTAAACAGATTGAGCAGCAAACAACTGTCGAAATAGCTGTTGTTACTGTTTCTTCTTTAGAAGGCATTGATATTGAAACATATGCTGTTGAGCTTTTTGAGAAAGCAGGTATTGGTAAAAAAGACCTTGATAATGGCTTATTAATCTTAATAGCTCCAAACGAAAGGAAATACAGGATTGAAGTTGGTTATGGTTTAGAGGGGACATTGCCTGATACTAGAGCAATGGAGATTGGAATAAATATTTTTACACCTAACTTTAGAAATAACAACTATGCTCAAGGCATTTACGATGCTTTATTTGTAGTTCAGGGTTATTTGCTGAATAATGAAGAAGTAATCTCAAAATATAGGGCAAATTATGTGGCAAGAAGAACAAGCTCAGGCAGCAATTTTATTTATTTTATACTTATGTTTCTTATTTTGAGTTCACTAATGGGGGGAGTTTTTGGAAGAAAGCGCCGTGGGATTATGTTTTTTCCACTCTTTTTAGGGGGCTTTGGAGGTGGTTTTAACTCCGGCGGGCTAGGAGGTTCAGGTTTTGGTGGCTTTGGAGGTGGTTTCTCAGGAGGAGGAGGTTTCTCAGGAGGATGGTAATTTTAAAAAGGTGGTAATCATGTATGAAGAATCAATAAAAGAATTTAAGGATGTTTTAAATGAAAATTTGCTTTCAGCTGTTAAGTTTGGAACAGAAGGCGAACAAAATAATCTTTTGTTCATCTTAAAAAAACTAGATTTTGATATTTTAGAAAATATTAAACCATTAGCTATAAGGCACACTAAAAAAACCAAGGTTGTTCCGTTGTTTTTTACCCAAGAAGAGCTTTCTGATGGAGCAGATGTTTTCCCTCTTGAGTTTTTGGACATTTCGCAGCCTCATGAAGTTTTATACGGTGAGGATTTAGTTAACAAAATAAAATTTGATAAAAAACAGGTTAGAAGGCAATTAGAGTTTGAATTACGTTCAAAGCTCGTTCATTTAAGGGAGAACTATATCTTGATTAAAAAACCTAAAGACTTGAAAGAGTTATTGAAAAGGGCTATTCCTAGTATAATGCCTTTATTTTATGGGTTATTGTTTCTCAAAGATATAGAATCACCAACAGAACTTGATCCTCTATTCAACTTAGTTGCCGATAACTACAAGGTTGATGTGAGTGTTTTGAGAGAAATAAAAAAACTTAAGGATGTAAAGGTCAAAGATGAGGATCTAAAAAAATATATAAAGGATTTAATGAACTTTTTATCTGAATTAGGAGAGATAGTTGATGAGATGAAACTATGAATATTTTAAAAACAAAAGGTGATACGTTATGGCCAAAAAAATAAACAAGAATTGGATTATCTTTGGGGGAATTGGGTTATTTGTTTTGATAATAATAATGTGGTTAGCTGGAACATATAACAGCCTAATAACTTTATCAGAGACTGTTGATACAAGCTGGGCTCAGGTTGAAAATCAGTATCAAAGGAGAGCCGACTTGATACCTAATCTGGTTAGTACAGTGAAAGGGTATGCTGCACATGAGAAAGATCTTTTTACTGAAATTACTAAGCTAAGAAGCCAATGGGGCGCTGCAGCAACAAAACAGGGAAAAATTCAGGCAGCGCAAGGAATGGAAGGTGCGATAAGCAGGCTTTTACTTGTAGCAGAGAATTATCCTCAACTTAAAGCAAATGAGAATTTCCTGGCACTTCAAGCAGAACTTTCTGGCACAGAAAATAGGGTAGCAGTTGAAAGAAAACGATACAATGATGCTGTAAGGCTTTATAACATAAAAATCAAAAGGATTCCAACAGTTTTCATTGCTAATTGGGTGGGGTATGAAAAAGCTGAATACTTCGAAGTAGAGGAAGGCAAAGAAGCAGTTCCTGAAGTTGACTTTAATTAAACATTAAACTTTTATATGATCCCCCATATTAAAATACTATGGCATTAGAAAACCAATTTAAGACAGTTATTCTATTAGGATTACTCACAGGACTATTACTTTGGATAGGTAGTTTCTGGGGTCAATCTGGTTTAATGATTGCATTAATATTTTCAATAGTAATGAACCTAGGCTCATACTGGTTTAGCGATAAGATAGCTTTAGCAATGTACAGGGCAAAACCAGTTACAGAGAAAGACGCCCCTAAACTATATAAGATTGTAAGGGATGTTGCACATCTCGCAAATATTCCAATGCCTAGGGTGTTTATCATCCCATCAAATATAATGAACGCTTTCGCCACAGGCCGTAATAAAAATCATGCTGCAGTAGCAGCAACGCAAGGAATAATCGATACATTAAGTGAAGATGAATTAAAAGGTGTAATGGCACACGAAGTTTCTCATATAAAGAATAATGATATACTTATCCAAAGTATTGCTGGCGTAATTGCAGGAGTTATTGGTTATGTTGCTATGATGGCTCGTTGGGGCGCTATGTTTGGAGGTTTTGGAGGAAGGGATAGAGATGGAGGGCAAATGCTTGAGCTTTTAGCTTTAGCAATATTAACGCCCTTATTAGCTACAATAATCAGACTTGCAATCTCAAGAAGCAGAGAGTATCTTGCAGATGAATCAGGTGCAAAACTAATACATAATGGATATAGTTTAGCAAGTGCTTTGGAAAAATTAGAAGCAGGCGCTAAACACAACCCATTAAGACAAACAAGCACAACACAAACAACTGCCCATATGATGATTGTAAATCCTTTTAGGTCAGGTGGAATGATGAAGTTATTCTCAACACATCCTCCAGTTCAGAGCCGAGTTAAGAAGTTAAGATCTTTACATTTCTAATCGAACCGTGTTCGGTTTTGTCACTTGCCACATAGTTTGGCAAGTGGGATTTTACCTTTTCAGAGCTTCTAGACTCAAAATTTAGCATTTTCAGTTTTCACTTGCCAAGTGCGGGCGTGAGATATTTAAACATAGACTTCTATAAATAAGAAAAAAGAGAGCCGCAAAACTGCTAAATAATGATTTTCCATTTCATAGAAAATCAATTACGCAGTTTCGCTTAATACTCTCTTTTTTACACCTCAATAATTTCTTTTTTGAGAAAACAAAAAAAAGAAACCAAAACGAGGTGATTGAAATGAATATAAGAAAATTTCACATAAATGAACTTCCACAAGATAGGATTTTTGCTTATTTAGAAGAAGATTTTCATAAGAAATTATTTCTAAAAATAAAAGAATATAAGTTCAAGGAATTCAATGAACTATTTTTTAATAATAAACTGAAGTGGGCAACATTTAAGCAATGGCGGAGTATGAGACATTTCATTCCTTTGTGGTTTATTGTCGGATTATCAGGAAAATTCTCTGAGTTCTCCCTTGAAGACTTTGAAAAACACATTGTTGCTATGAAAGGACCATCAACCAGCAATTTAATAGAAAATCCTAGTCTTCCATTACCTGAAGATAGTAGGCTATTAAAAATAACTGGGCACTTTTTAGGAGATGGTCATGTTGGTGGTGGTTTTGGAAATGGTTTACCTAATGGTAAAACACATTCAGAATATAGAAACTTTAATTCTACATTATTAGATTCTTTTGGAAAAGATTTGCAGGTATTTGGAGCAATAAAAGTATCAAAGGATTATAAACATGGACACGTTATTGTACCTAACATTATTGGTTATATCTTAGAACACGTTTATAATATAAAATTTGATTGCTTTAATTCAAGGGTTCCTAAAAGACTATTTGAACTTCCAAGAGAATTCGTTGCTTCTTTTTTAAGAGCTTTTGGAGATGATGAAGGACACGTCTATGACAGCAGCATAGAGTATTATTCAAGCAATATGGAACTTCTTACCGATGTACTGAATTTGATGAATGGGAAATTTCCTGAAATAAAAACATCTACTATTAAAGTAAACACTAAGGCTGGAAAGAACACTAAATATTCATTTATGATTTATAATGGCTCTGTAAAGAGGTACTCTGATTTAATTGGATTTGACCACCCTGAGAAGACAGAGGATTTGATTTATAATATTAACAGGAAAAGAACGAGGATTAATAATTGTAGAGATAAAATATTGAATTTGTTGAAGGAAAGGAATCTTACTGCAAAGCAAATATCTCGCTCACTTGGAAAGGCACATTGTACAATCTTAACCCATTTGAAGATATTAAGAGATCTAGGAAAAGTTGAAATAGTAATAAAAGTACGTTGGGCTAATGTTTGGAGATTGCTTATTTCAGAACAAAAAGATTGAGAAGTATGCAGGTATATGAGCTGTTGCATAACTCCCCCATAAATTCCCATTTTGCCAGTGATTAGGCTTCAACATAAGCCATCATCCTTTCATAGAGTATAAATTTCCTTCT
>JAYEIZ010000281.1:0-1795 GCA_034660355.1 Nanobdellota archaeon | reverse complement strand
ATCACTACCTACTAAAATTTCTTCTGATGTATATTTAGCAATATTATCACCATTAGTATTATATATAAATAAACCTTTTTGTTCATCATCTGTTCCTAGTCTTATAATAGTATCATTAACAGAATTTTGAACTAGAAAATCAGCATCATCTTTAATAACCCAATCACCTGAAACATATTCTCCATCTCCATCAATACTTAATTTATCTCCTGACCTTGCCCAGAAACCATAATCACCAGAACCCCAATTACCTGTTCCGTCGTTTTTAGGTAAACCATCAAGGTAACCCATAACTACTTTTTCATTTGTTGAATCAAATATTGAAATACGATTATCTCCTTTGTCAAGCTCTATCCTATCTCCTGAAATTTCAGACCTTAATAAAGAGGAAGTCATATCCCATCCACCTATTGTTCCTGAGGTAGCAATAACTTTTCCTGATTCTAATATTACAAATGGAGCTGAACTTCTATTTACAAAAGTATCTCCAGCCCAAAATCTAACATCATCTCCTCCTGTTACAGTTGAAGCTAATCCAAAACTATTTCCTTCATCTATAATATAATCTGCCCCAATCACAAAACCACCAATATTACCTGTCAAGGCTTCAATATCTCCACTAACATAAACATCTGTAAACTCAGCATGACCTGTTTGACCATCAATATTAAAACCTGTTTTTTTAGGACTCCAGTTTTGTGACCTTATAAAATTATTTATCCAAACATCTCCAATCGCACCTTGGTTATTAACTGGTTGAGTCTCTACGTTCCCATTCTCTCCTACATCTCCAGGAGCATTTCCTGAAACATTTCCTTTAGCTTCTATTGCTGTATCATTAACACTAACACTAGCGTTTGTGCTACCAGAAACATTTATTTTATTTGAGTTATATTCTGAGGTATTTGAAACTTCACCTCTTTGAAGAGATGAACCATAAGGACGATATATTGTTTGGTAATCTTTCTCAGCCATAATTAATGTTTATAATCATTATTTGATTCAATATCTGTAGTTGGTAATACAATAACTGTAGCTCTTGCTAATTTACAAAGTTGTTTTGAACTATCTCTAAAGGAAAAAGAAACAAGTCTTGCTGTTGGAGGTTGTGTTCTATCTCCATCTTTTGATGTTATCTTAAGTGTTGACAAACCTTTCTCTATGTGTCCTTCTATTGGATAATATCCTTCATTGTTTTCTAAGTTTACAAAAACTTGAGTAGCGGCACCTCTTTCTGATTCAACAAATAATGCTAAAATCTTACTTGAATATTCAAAGTTTGAAGGTTGTGTTGTTATTTTCATTGTATCAGCTCTAAAGTGAATTGCATCACCATTATCTGTTTCTCCACTAAGGAATTCTTTAACATCCTTATCTCCTGTTGTATCAGTAAATTCTAATCTATCTGAATCATTACTCTCAATAAAGGTAGCAAATTCACTAGCATTAACATTTGTATGAACAAACCAATTTTCTTGTGTTAAGTTATATTCTAGGCAAACAGCACTTAATATTTTATTAACAGACCCATCTGTATTATACAAAGTAACATCACCTAGTGTGAAAAATATACTATTCCCTTTTTTACCTGCAGCACTAGCTTCTTTTCCTGCTTTAGTTGCTCCTGTTATGTATTTCTCAACCTTATTGGATAGA
The DNA here is from genome assembly GCA_034660355.1 of Nanobdellota archaeon. Lineage (GTDB taxonomy): Archaea > Nanobdellota > Nanobdellia > Woesearchaeales > JACPBV01 > JAYEIZ01. The sequence continues at coordinate 139 of JAYEIZ010000281.1, read as the reverse complement.
ATATTAGGGACACCTCCTGATGTTTGATAAATACCTGTGTAATGTAAGAAAAATAACATTCCTTTATTTTTAACATACCCTTTTTTAGAAACACATCCAATACCTAAATCAAAGTTTTCTAAGGTATAATCATTCCAAG
>JAYEIZ010000280.1:0-1800 GCA_034660355.1 Nanobdellota archaeon | reverse complement strand
TGTCTAACAACCTTTTGAACATCAACATAAGCAGTTGTTAGACAGACCCTAAATGATATTGGATATACAGATCCTAAGTTCGGTATAGACTGTGATGATGCTGGTGTTTGGGTAGCGATACACGGACAATCTCCAGATATTTCTCAAGGTGTAACAGAAGGGCAAGGAGATGACCAAGAACAAGGAGCAGGAGATCAGGGAATGATGTATGGTTATGCTTGCAACGAAACACCTGAATTGATGCCACTACCGATATCACTTGCACACAAGCTTACAAGAAGATTAGCTTATGTAAGAAAAGAAGGCATAGTAAAACACCTAGGGCCTGATGGAAAATCTCAGGTATCTGTCCAATATGAAGATGGAAAGCCAAAAAAAGCAACAGCAGTTGTGATTGCACAGCAGCATAAAGCAGATATTGATGAACAAGAATTAAGAGCTCAGCTAAAAGAGCATGTAATCGATCCAATTTGTAAGGACTGGATTGACGAAGATACAAAAGTATTCATCAATGGCACAGGTGCTTTTATTATTGGTGGACCTGGTGGAGATACTGGACTTACAGGAAGAAAGATTATTGTTGATACCTATGGCGGAGTAGGAAGGCACGGCGGAGGAGCTTTTTCAGGAAAAGACCCTTCAAAAGTCGACAGAAGCGGAGCATACGCAGCAAGATATGTTGCAAAGAACATTGTTGCAGCAGGTCTTGCAGATAAATGCGAGGTTCAACTTTCTTACTGCATTGGTATTGCAGAGCCAACTTCAGTTAATATAGATTGCTTCGGAACAAACAAGATTGATGAAGAGAAGATATCTGAACTTGTAGTAAAAAACTTCGAACTAAAGCCAAAAGGAATCCTTGATTCACTAAAGCTAAGAAGGCCAATCTACAAAAAAACTGCAGCTTATGGACATTTTGGAAGAGATGATAAGGACTTTACATGGGAAGCTACAGATAAGGCTGAAGCACTAAAGAAGGATGCTGGGTTGTAAAACCCTAGCGTAATTCTATTTTTTTATTTTATTTTTTCTAAATTCTTATTAATGATTTGGAGTTTATAAATGGGGTATATAATTTAATTGCATTGTAAATAGTTTGAAATTATTCTGCTAAGTTCTTCCAGATAAAATCAAAGAATTTCTTATAACCTACAGAAACCTTGTCACTTTTTATCATAAATGCAAATTGAGTATCTCCCCAAAATGCTGTGACAATCCGATCTCCATAAATCCAAATATGCGTTGGTGAAGAGTATTTCTTAGGAAAAAACTTGTATTTGCCATATTTAATACTGGGCAGCTCTTTTCTTTTTTTCATCTCATAATCGAATATCTGTTTGGTTCTTATTTTCTTTTTTACTCTCCCCTTATCAAATTTTGGAAAATAGAACCTCATTTCATCAATTACCCATTTGCCTTTACCTCCGATAACGTATACTGTTTCTCCGACATTAAGCATATCTTGCATTATGGTTTTCATTCCTTCGATTCCCTTAAACATCTGGCCTTCTTCACTGCTTTTTACTGCATCGTATTTACTTCTTAATCCTGGAAGTATTTGCTTTATCCCTTCCTCTTTTTCTTGTAAATAGTCCAGCAATTTATCTGGATTTACAGCCTCAAAGTGTTTTTTTCCATTCTTGATTGAAACTGTGACCAGCCCTTTATCCTGTAATCTTTCTAATCCCGTAGTTCTACCCAGTCTATGACTGGGAGGTCTGCTCAGCAACGAAAACTTTTTCTATAGTAAAAATAAAGAATTAAAGGTTAGGCTCTTGAACGAGCACTAACCATTAATAC
>JAYEIZ010000279.1:0-26591 GCA_034660355.1 Nanobdellota archaeon | reverse complement strand
CTAGTGAGCAGGGAGTTGAGCCTTTTACTATGTAGGGGGTTCCATTTTTTTGTTCTCCTTCGATAAGTAGTTTTACAGGAACAACTAATGCATCCATGTCTGTGTTGTAGACAGATGCATTGACTATTATTGTGTTTTCGTAGATTGCTACTATTTTTGTTACAAGCTTTACAGCAGGAGCTGCAATGAATCTTCCAGGTTCAATTATTAATTTTATGTTGTTCTCTTTTAGCCAGATTCTTAATTCTGTTATCTTGTTGAATACAGAATTAATCACATCTATGTTTGTGTTTGCATATTCTGAAGGTAGTCCTCCTCCGATGTTGATTGTGTCTATTGTTTCTAAGGATTTTTTGTTTAATATGTTTGATAACTCGTATTTTAGATCCCATTCTGACATATTTTGTGTTTTTCTGTGGAAATGAACACCTAATGATTTGATGTTTTTGTTATCTTTTAGTTCTTTTATTCTTTTGTTGATGGTTTCTGCAAACATCCCAAAGACAAAGTATTTTTCTGTCTTTATCGTATGTTCTTTTAGCCTTAACCTTAGCAATAGGTTTACTTTTGTGTTGTTATGTTTTAGGAACTTTATAAGTTCGTCTAGGTCAGATTCGTTGTCAACAACAAAGTAATTGATTCCCTTATCTATTAGCTCTTTTATGCCTTTTTGCGTCCATGCCTGAGCGAGAAAAATAACTCTGGACATATCCTTTAAGTGCTTTAGTTCGTTAATGAAATGTACACTGAATAATGAGTCAGTTTCTTTTTCAAGAACTTTTGCTACATCTTGGTTGGTTTTTGAGCTATAGGATGCAATATCCGCTAGTTTCTTTACTTTGTTGTATTGTTCTATTGCTTTCTTTTTTGATAGTACAAATTTAGGCGCTGAGAAAACCCCATTTTTTCGGTTTTCTGGCACATAAAGATTCTCTTTATGATTTTGCATCTTTTTTGTAATCCTCCACCAGTTCTTTATTTACAACTTTCTGTTCTCTTGGCTTGAGTAATCCTTCTTTTTCAAGCTCTTCTAATGCACTAGTCATTGCTAATGGGAACAATATTGTGACATCTCCGTTTACAGTAGCAATATCTCCTTCATCCTTCACCTTTCCCCAAGATTTTGCCTCATTTGTAGTTGCTCCGCTCATACTTCCAGAAGTTTCGTGCGCTGTAGTCATATACATAGCATAATCTGCCCCTCCATTAAGCAAAGTACATAATATTGCGTGATGCTTTGAGATTGAGCCGCCTAGGCAGATTACCCCTTTTTTCTCATCATAACTAGTTACAAATAAAATATTTCCAAAGTCTTTTACAACATCCACTATAAAGTCCGGGTGTTTTTTCTGGAATAAGAAAAGATGAAAACCAAGAGCGCCATCGGTTATTGCAGGGCAGAATATTGGGATGTTGTGCTTTGCTGCCTGGTAGAGGATTGAATCTTCATCAGTTAGCATAAGCCCTATTTCTCTTAATAAATCAGAAACAGCCCATCTTTTTTGTTTTTTGTATAGGGTGTCAAGAATCGGGAGCATAAGGTTCTCGAAGTTCATGTAGCTTTCGTTTTTTACCAGTAGATTTCCTACTCTGTTAATGCCTTTTTCATGCAATTCTACATCATCGCTTTTGAACCTTCCTATGAGGAATCTTTCTCCTTTTGCTTTCATTATGTCTTCTTCTATTCCACCGACAGTTGTTACTAAGACATCTGCTAATCCCAACTTAATGATTTGAGCAAAAAAGCCCCTTAAGCCGGAGGTTACCATATTAGAGGTAAAGGTAAGGAAGATTTTAGCGTTGTCTTTCTTCATCCTTACTATTACTTCAGCTGCACGTCTTAGCTCAACACTTTGATAGCCTAGATTCCTATAACCTTCAACTAGTTCTTTGACTGTAATTCCTTTTTTCCATTTAAAATCTTTAACATATTCCATTGTTTCTCACCTTATAATCTTGATAACTGTAAATAATACTCATAATTTGAAATAACTCTAACTAATAAAAAAGAACTCTTAACTTCCGGATTTTCTTACTGAATCCATAGCTATTGAGAATAAAATTGTATTTATAAATGTTTTCTTAATGAAGTTTGATTGATGGTTGTTAGCCAAAATTAATGCTCGGCTTAGTTTTTAACAATTTGGAAAATCCAAGTAAAGAATAATGAAAAAAATATTATCAATGTGAAAATGAATAGTGGTATCATTGTAAGATATATGAATGGTTTCAATAGTCCAATACTATGCCAGAATTCTTGCGATATTAATACCAGAATAAAAAACCCAATTACTGTAAAATTTATGAGTGCTAATTTATTGATGTAGTTTAGATACCCTCTCTCGATTTTTTGTTTTTTTATTAATTGAAATAATACATATATTAAGATATACATCGCTGGAATCACAGAATAATATAATACTGTTTTCATTGATACATTGATTTCGAGTTCAGATGCGTATTTTCTGTAAATATCAATTACATAGACTAAGAATACGCTGATTGTGGTTATGACTGCAATATTTTTTTCAAATTGCTCTTTCATTTGAAGTAGAAAGGCGCTGTTATATTTAAATATAGCAGAGCCTGCGCCTTAATTTCCCTCCCCCCACTTCGTAGGGGTCGGTTCTGGGAACAACACCTATTAAAAGAATCCAAAAGGAAAACTTATTAAAACTATGAAAATTAATCAAAAACTATGGAAAACATCATTTTCATAAAAAAACAAGATATAAAAGATAAACTAACTATAACTCTAAAGCAAGAGCTAAAAAACATATTCAAAGAAAACGAAAAAATAGCTGTAAAGCTGCATATGGGTGAGAAAGGGAATAAGTATTTTCTAAAGCCTGAGCTTGTTAAGGTTGTGGTTGGTGTTCTTAGGGAACTGGGGGCTAAGCCGTTTTTGTTTGACAGCCCGGTTATGTATCCTGGAGGAAGGAGCACGCCTGAAAAATATCTTAGGACAGCAGAAGAGCATGGGTTTTCTGAAGAATCTATGGGGTGTCCTGTTGTTGTTTCTGATGATTTTATTGAGCATAAAACAGATAATCTTAATGTTCAGGTATGCAAACTATTAGCAGAAGCGGATGGTATGCTGGTATTGAGCCATGTGAAGGGCCATATGTGTTGTGGTTTTGGGGGAGCGATAAAGAACTTAGGCATGGGTGGTGTGGCGATAAAGACAAAGAAAGATATACACTCTCTTGCTAATCCTGTGTTTGTTGGAGATTGTATGGGCTGTGAGAGCTGTGTTAAGGCTTGTCCGGTTGGTACGATTGCTATGAAGGATGGCAAGGCAGATTTTAATTATGAGGGGTGCTGGGGTTGTGGTGTTTGTATTGATATGTGTCCAGCTAATGTTTTAAAGCACAAGATAGCTTCTTTTGATAGGCTTCTGGCAGAGGGGGCATATGGTGTTCTTGAGAAGTCTAAGAAGTATTATTTTGTTAATGTTATGAAGGATATTACTAAATGGTGTGATTGTTGCGGTAATCCCGGGGGGATAATTGCAGAGGATGTTGGTTTATTGATGGGAAAGGATATTGTAAGTATAGAAAAAGCTTCAATTGATTTGATAAATAAGAAAGCTGGAAAGGATGTTTTTTTTGAAGCAAATAAGAAATCTCCATTAGAACAGATTAAAGAAGCTGAGAAGCTGGGAATGGGAAGTTTAGATTATGAGTTGGTTGAAAAATGAGTCTTATGATAGATATTCACTGCCATTTAGATCATCCTAAGTTTAAAGATTTGGATAGAGTTGTTGAGAATGCCAGAAAAGCAGGCGTTAAGATGATTTTAACTAATGGTGTTGATCATGAGACAAATAAGATAGCTTTGCAGTTATCTTCTAAGTATGATATTGTCAAGGCAGCTTTAGGTGTTTATCCTCTTTTTGGGATTGAGCTAGGGGTTAGAGAGGGAGCTTATCCAATGGATAAGGTTCTTCCTGTTGATGTTGATCATGAGTTGAAGTTTATTGAGTCAAATAAAGATAAGATTATTGCGGTAGGCGAGGTTGGTCTTGATTATACAGTTAAGGGAAAAGAGAAAGAGCAGAAAGAGAATTTTGAGAAGATAATCAAGTTAGGTGAGAAGATAAAAAAGCCACTGGTTGTACACTCACGTAAGGCTGAAGAGGATGTTGTCGATATGATTGAGTCTTCTTCTGTGAAGAAGGTGTTGATGCATTGTTTTTGCGGGAAGAAGAAGCTTATCAAGCGGGCTTACGATTTAGGCTGTTATTTTTCTGTTCCTACGAATGTTGCCCGTGCTCAAAATTTTCAAATGCTTGTTGAGATGGTGAATCTTTCTCATTTATTTTGTGAGACTGATGCCCCTTATCTTTCTCCGTTTAAGGATAAGCAGAATGAGCCTGCTTTTGTTGTTGAATCTTATAAGAAGATTGCTGAGATTAAGAAGATGGAATTAAAAGAAGTTGTAAATAATATTTGGATGAATTTTGATAGGTTGTTTGAATGAAAAAAACACCTTATTTTTCTTGGAACAATGGAAACTTACCGAAAGGCTGCCAGTTATGTGTTCAAGGCAAAAAATTAGTTCTTTTTATCACAGGGTTATGCCCTAGGTGCTGTTATTATTGCCCTATTTCTGATAAGAAGTATGGGCAAGATGTTATCTATGCTGATGAATGGAAGGTTACGAATGTTCATCAGATCATTAAGGAGGCTAAGTTGATTGATGCTAAGGGGGCAGGGATTACAGGGGGAGACCCTTTGTGTAAGTTGGAGAGGACTTTATCTTATATTAAGAGACTTAAAAAAGAATTTGGGAAAGGATTCCATATTCATCTGTATTCTTCTCTTGATTTAGTTGATGAGAAAACTTTGAAGAAGCTTTATAGCTCTGGGTTGGATGAGATAAGGTTTCATCTGGATTTTGATGATAGTAAGTTGTGGAGTAAAGTTAGCTTAGCTAAGGAGTTTAAGTGGGATGTAGGAGTAGAGGTTCCTGTAATTCCTGGCAAGGTTCGGGAGACAAAGAAACTGATTGATTTCTTATCTGGGAAGATTGATTTTCTTAATATAAATGAGTTAGAGATTGCTGATAATAAATTTAGCAAGCTAACTAAATTGGGCTTTAAGACAAAGGATGAGCTAAGCTATGCTGTTAAGGGCAGTGAGGAGTTAGCTTTGAAATTATTGAAATATTCTAAAGGAAAAGTAAAAAACGTACATTATTGCACTGCAACTTTAAAAGATAAAGTACAATTAGCAAACAGAATCAAAAGACGCGCTAAAAACATCGCAAAGCAATATGATATTATCAATAAGGACGGTACTTTAACAAGAGGTAGCATCTATCTTAAAGAATTAAAGCCTTCCGCAAGATACTCTAAAAAACTTCAAAACATCAATAAAACTAAGAAAAATAAGATCATCAAAGAATTGAATAAAATAAGAAATCAATTAAAAAAAGATTTCAATATAGAAAATAAACAGATAGAAGTTGACACTAAAAAACTAAGGATAATAACCAGTATCAAAATAGTGAATAAAATCAAAGATGATATCAATAGATCAGTTCTAGAGAATTGCATTAAAGACAAAAACACCCTAAAAAGCCCAAAAGATCTCTACTTGGCTATTGTAACAGAATATCCTACTTACGATGGAATCATCCTAGACCTTGAATTCTTATAAAAAACCAAAAAATTTATATGTTTATCAAATAATAATCAAATTATGAAGATAACAATAGATACAAAAGAGGATTCTCATGGAGATATAAAGAATGTTATAAAGATGCTGCAACATCTGGTTGGAGAGAATGCTGTTGTGAATCAAGGTAATATATTTGATGACTCTTCCCCTTCTTTAGGGCCTTCAGAATCGTCTTCAGAACCAACTTCTGATTCTTCAGGCGGAAACGCTTTTGTGAATATGTTCGGTGACACACCCACATCAGATGATGCTCCTAAAGAAGAACCTACAAACCCACCTGAAGAAACTGAAGACGAAGAAAAAAGTGAAGATTTACCTGAAATAATTCCTTATTAAAAATGGAGAAATACAAATTTCTGGATGATATTACTTCAGATGTAATGTTCGAGGCATACGGAAAAGACTTAAAAGAGCTTTTCCAGAATGCAGCAGAAGCATTATTCTCTGTAATATGCAAGATAAAAGATGTAAAACCTGAAGAAACTGAAGAATACCAGGTAAAAGCAGAAAAATTAGAGGATTTAATGATCAACTGGCTCCAAGCACTAATAGCTATTGTCGATACAGAACAAAAGTTTTTCTCTAAATTTGAGATAATAGAAATAGACGAAACCCACATAAGAGCAAAACTCTCTGGAGAGCAAATAAAGCCAGAACTAGGAGAAACAGTAGTAAAAGCAGTAACACTATACAAATACCAGTTTGAAAAAACAAAAGAAGGGTATAAAGTAAGAGTAAGTCTAGATATCTAATCTACTAAAACTGTTTTTGATTTAGTGTATAATAACTCATCATCCTTTGCATCATAAAGTTCTACCACAAAAGTACACTTATTATCTCCTTCATCCAGATTAAGATATCTTCCCTGTAAATCTACCTTATTTGATCCAGTACCTACTTCATCATCAAATTTTTTATTGGTTTTTCCAGTAGATATAAGCGATACCCAAGTATACTCATATTTAACGCTATTCTTCACAGCAGCTGTTGTGCCTGGCCCATACCAATACATCCTTATTTTAGGTGTAAACAACCCCTTATCATTATCAATATAGACCCATACATACTCAATTCTCTTCTTATCTTCACTTAATCCTATCTCTCCAATACTCAAAGTAGCCTCGCCAGTTAATTCTTCTTCAGCCTCAGGCTCTGGTTCTTCTTCAAGTTCCACTTCTTCTTCAGGCTCTGGTTCTTCTTCAAGTTCCACCTCCACAACTGAATCTTCAGTTTCAGTAGCAACCGGAACAGAAACTATCTCAGAAGTCTGTATACACTTAGTCTGTGAAAAAGGATTATAGAATAATAAGCCAATAAGCACTAATATTATAACAATAAAGATTAATCTCTCTATCCATCTCAACTGTGCCCTCGAAAGGCGTATCTCAACAAAGTCTTTATTATCCAATTTCACCACTTAAAAGTATGCGAATAAAATCAAATATTTAAATTTATCGGTCAATAATTAAGTAAATAGTGTTTTCACCCACGTTGTTGGAATTTATTAAACAAAACTTTTATAAGCCTTCTCAGAATCCATAAGAAGTATATGAAAGATAAACTTGAAAAGATAAACGACTACGAGTGGTTATTGCCAAAAGAAGCTAGGAAGGAAATGAGCGTGGCTGGAAAATTGATTGCTAATAAAGCAATTTACGAGGCCATGGAGGACGGAGCTATAGAACAGCTTTCAAACGTCTGTTGCCTTCCAGGTGTTATTGAGCCAGTATGTGCATTACCGGATGCCCACTTTGGATATTAGACTAATAATCTAACCAGATATGGGCTTCCAATGGGTGCAGTTGCTGCTTTTGACGCAGAAGAAGGGATTATATCGTCAGGTCTGTGCGGCTTCGATATAAACTGTGGTGTAAATTCAATAAGAACTAACCTCTCGTATGAAGAAGTAAAAGTTAAATCAAAAGAGCTAGTTGATGCACTATTCAAAGCAGTTCCTTGCGGAGTAGGTTCTAAAGGGAAATTAAGGTTGCAGGATAATGAATTAAACGAAGTCTTAGTTAATGGTTGTGAATGGGCAGTTGAAAAAGGGTATGGTGTAAAAAAAGACCTGGAAAATATGGAAGAAAATGGAAAAATACCTGGAGCAGACTCTTCAAAAGTATCTGACCTAGCTAAAAAACGAGGCAAACCTCAATTAGGAACATTAGGCGCAGGAAACCATTTCCTGGAGATACAAAAAGTTTCAGATATCTATGATGATAAAGCAAAAGAATGGGGTGTAACAGACAAAAACCAAGTTCTAATTATGCTTCATTGCGGCAGTCGCGGTCTAGGCCATCAAGTTGCCTCTGACTATCTACAAATACAAGAAAAAGCAGTTAAAAAATATAATATTTGGCTGCCAGATAGGCAGTTAGCATGTGCACCAGCTACCTCAAAAGAAGGTCAGGATTATTTCAGTGCTATGAAATGTGCAGTTAATTATTCTTTCACAAATAGGCTAGTAATGACACAATGGATCAGAGAGACCTTTGAGAAAGTTTTCAAAAAAGATTGGGAATCGATGGATATGCACACAATATGGGCACTCGCACATAATGTGGTGAAAAAAGAGAAGCATATAGTAAATGGAGAAAAAAGAGAGTTGTTCGTTCATAGGAAAGGTAGTACTAGGGCATTCCCAGACCAATGTGTTTTACTTGCTGGCTCAATGGGCACGTCATCATATTTCTTAAAAGGAACAGAAATTGCTATGCAGAAAACGTTCGGTAGCGCAGCCCACGGTTCAGGTAGGGCAATGTCAAGACACGGCGCTTTAAAACAATTCCAAGGAAACGAAATACAAAGGCAACTAGCAGAAAGAGGAATCATAGCAAAGGCACCTTCACCAAAAAGTCTAGCTGAAGAAGCACCTGGAGCCTATAAACCAAGTTCTGAGGTCGTAGAAGCTACACACGGTTCGGGTATTGCCCTTAAGGTAGTTCGGGTTGATCCTGTAGCAGTATGTAAAGGTTAATTCTTCTTATTCTTAACAAAATAAAGCACAACAAGTGAATAAACTAGATTAATTAGAATCATCACAAACGCAAACTTAAACGCTGTACTTATATCCCACTGATCTGTTATCCATCCAAAAAAAGGAGCGACAATAGTAGATGACATCTGCCCCATACAGTTGCCTAAAGACATAATAGTGGCCCTATTGTGTGATTTTACATGCTTATTGGTATAATCTACTATAGAAACTTCCCAAACTCCAAAAAAGAATGCTATTACAACTGGGAAAACCATGCCCAACAAACCAATTGAGAGCGACATGCCTAAATAGCATAACAAAAAAGCAGATAGAACAACAAGTAAAACATTCTTCTCCCCAATTAGTTTATCAATACCATGTGCAGATTTAGATCCTATAGCCGCAGCTATATTGAGTAAAAAGTATATCGCCCCAAAATAAGCCAAAGGGACTGCTATTGATTTCAGATAAGGCTGGTACAATACATATCCAGATATCCACACACCTAATAGTATTGCAGAGTAAACCATGAGAAATCTTAGCTTTCTATGCGAAGCAGCAAATATAGCTGCCTCTTTCAGATGTTGGAGATGATTCTTTTCTACATGCTTAAACCGTCTTGTCTCTGTGAAACTAAAAGCAATTATCACAGAGAAGAGTATAGGTATTGTAGTATAGAAAAAAACATGCCTAAATCCAAACAGTGCTATATAGCCGCCTATTATAGAAGAGGCGCCCCACGTCAAATAATTTATCGCACTTACATTCCCATACAACTTCTTAAATCTCTTCTCTTCTCTAAGTTCTAGTAGAGTATCATAAAAGAACGCACTCCCTGCAGAAAACCATAAAGCAGAAGCTAATGCGAATACTAATTCTGCAACAAAGAATTGTAAAAAAGTACTACCCATGCCATAAAATGCCCAACTGACCATATAGATTATATTCCCAAATATCAATACCTTTCGCCTCCCAATATGATCTGCTAGAATACCTGAAGGAACTACGAGAAACATAGTGCCTACAGTATAAGTTGCTGTAAGTAACATTATCTGAGTCATATTAAGCCCATTCTCCTGTAAAAACAAAACAAATATTGGGGCAACGAATATTATAGAGCTAAATACCCTAAACAGATAAAATTTCCATATATTCTCCCTTAATTTTTGTTTTCTGGTTTTCATTCTTCGTAAGATAGATTATTATTACTAAAAATAGGCACAATAAAAAATTTAAAACTAATAAAACCTGCCAATGCAGCTTATAGAACTTCTACCATTTGTATCAAGAGTGAGGATGAATACGTAATATTTAAAGCTATCTCAAATTTCTATGATCTTTCCCCTTTTACCCACATTAAGAACTTTGGTCTTTCCAATCATCTCTTCAATACCTTCTGCTTCATGTACATGAGAACACAAAAGTAAAGCGGGTTTAAACTTATCAATAGCTTTTCTCACACCTTCAGATCCAGGAAATATATCAGTAAACTTCTCCATTTTAGAGCCAGTAGGATGAACATGCGAAACCATAATCTTCTTTTTCAGATACTTGATCTTATCATGCCCTTTCTTCAATAAATCATATAGCTCTTTCTCACTTGATTGAAACACTCCAATATTCGCCCCACCAGCACCGAATATTCCAACATCTTTGTACTTAACAGAATAACCATGAATATTCTTCATACCATAAAGTTCTGCAAGAAAATCAGCAGTTGCAACTGTCTCATGATTTCCAGGTATAAGCAAAACCTTCTCATTTCTTTTCTTAAAAGGACCTATAAGATTCTCAGTAGAAGTCTCGGCCATTGTCAAATCTCCACATAAAACAACTAAGTCTACCTTCTCTTTCTGGGCCTTTTCAGCTAGTTTCTCTGCAAGATCAATATCTCCATGAATGTCTCCTGCTGCCAATATCTTCAGTTTATCTTCTTTTTTCTTTTCCATAACATCCTAGAAGTAAGCGTTATTTAAAAGATTATCTCTCTTTTACTTTTATTTTCTCCTGAGTCAAATCAACAATCTTAGAAGGGCTCCCATGCTTTTCCCCTTCATAAACGATAAACTCTGTTCTAGCCCGTATCTCATCATGCAAATTATCTATAGAAGTCATAAAATCATCTCCAACCTTATTTGCAGATGTTGTTATGATTGGAACACCCAGTTCCTCAACAAGCTTGCTAAACCAATGGTCAGGGATCCTCACCCCCAAAGTATCTAGACCAGGAGCAATATTCTTTGTAACATTATCCTTAGTCCTCAAAATCAAAGTATAAGGTCCTGGCAGCTTCTTTAACCATTTCTCTGCTTCCTTATTAACAACGCAATTTTTTTTAACCCATTCCTTAGAAGGGGCTATAACAGAAAATGGCGATTCAGGCCTTCCTTTTATCTCTCTAACTTCATCAACAACTTCTTCATTCAAGGCATTGCATCCAATGCCATAAATAGTATCAGTAGGATGAATAAAAACAGTTCCGTTCTGAATAACCTCTAAGATAACTTCCTTGTTAACATTTATCTCATCTTGAGTTAGAATCTTCATAAGAAAGAGGCAGTCTAAATTAGTTTATATATTTTACGTTTGAGCAAAGCAAAAACGTAAACCTCAAACGAGTTTGAGGTTTTGGAGTCTCTACAAAAAGATTGAAAATTTTGTTTTCAAAAATTTACGTTTCGAACAAAGTGAGAAGCGTAAATTATTGGATACAATATTTTACGTTAATAAATCATAAATTCCTAAAACTCTGCTTCCTGCAACTCTGCTGCCAATAAAATAAATCTAAATATTGAAATCCGTAGGATTTCAATGGATTGGAAATCTATGATTTCCAAACAAATTTAGTTTGGCCTTATAGTTTTCCCAATCCATAAACCCTTTTTTCAAAGTTAATAAAGTTTCGGCGTTAGATGAAACTTTACTTAACGAGAAAAAATTCTTAAATTTTTTCGAAAACATTTTAATCGCTTGCTAAACACTAGCTAAATACCCTTGCATAAATCCTTCCTCAGCAGGACTTATCTCATCATTATCTACATAATCACTTACTCCTTCTTCTGTATACATATCCATCTCTTTTTCAAATTCCATTCTAAGCACCTCACATTCTTTTTAAAAAGTAAAGTTTAAATTGTAGTTCCTCTTTTAACCTATAGTATGAAAGTTTTATTCATTTGCAATCAAAACGAAAACAGGAGCAAAACAGCCGAACAGCTTTTCAAAGGTAGATTTCAAACCAAATCTGCAGGGCTTTATAACGAAAAGCCACTTACTCAAAAAGATCTTTCTTGGGCTGACACTATCATTGTTATGGAAGGCCAACAAAGAAGCGAAATATCTAAAAGATTCCCTAAAACCTACATGCAAAAACACATTCTTTCTTTGGAAATTGCAGATACTTACCATTTTAACCAACCAGAGTTAATTGAGACTCTAAAATCAAAAATAAACGAATTACTTTAACCATTCATCAAATTGTTCCTTAGCCTTTTTCTTAGATCTAAAAAACTTAGTTTCTGATACTGGCAAATTAGGTAATCTTCTAGTTAATTTGAACTTATTACCTTTATTATTCTTCAATTCTATAATCGAAATCTCCCCTTTCCTAGTAAAGTGCTTTTTTGTCTTACTCATTTCACCTAAGCACTAACCCAACTACCATTAAACTGCAGATCAAAACTCTCTGCTTTACTTAATGTCATATCCTTAACCTGTTTGTAAAACAAATCCTGTATTGTCTCTTTTCTTAAATCAACCATATAGCTCACCTCTTTGAATATTAAACCACCCCAACTCTTGAAGTGTAGGGTGGGTGGGGGTATTTAGAGTAAAAAAAACAAGGCAGGAGGGCACGGGGGGGTGTTACGTTTACTTCAACAAAGCCTAAGCCTGCATTGGGTGCAGGTATAAAGGCTTTTTGAAGTTTAAAAATTCGAACGCATTTCGAATTTTTATATCCTGCCTTAATTTTAACCACATAATCAAAATAATAGAAAGCCCCATTTAAATACCTGGCGCCCGGACTTGGCAAGTGGCAAGTGGAAACCTTAAAACCTAAAATCTAGCTAATACAAAGCCCCTAGGCCTAAAATCCCACTTGCCAAATCAAGTGGCAAGTGACCCTAAAATCAATGCTTAAAATAGAAATAAAGCCACATAATATTGCCTAAAATAAAGAAAATGCCAACTCCAAACATATCCTCAAATCCAAAAAGATTCATATGAATCATTTTTAGGCAGAGATATATTTAAATATTATCAAAATATTCTCACCAATTATGAAAAGAGCTCATCTGATAGTTTCTGGTCGAGTCCAAGGAGTCTGGTTTAGAGATACAACAAATAAAGTAGCCAGTAAATTAGGCTTAAAAGGGTTTGTAAGAAACCTGCCAGACGGAAATGTAGAAGTCATAGCAGAAGGAAATGAAGAAAAAATAAAAAAATTAGTAAAATTCTGCCATGATGGTCCTGAACATGCAGATGTAAACAATGTAGATATAAGTTATGAAGACTCAAAAGACGAGTTTACTACATTCTCAATAAGATTTTAGCTAAAAGTTATCCTCAGTTAGTGGTTCTAAAAAAATATAATAAGGAAAGGTATATAATCTCTAAAAAGGTAAATTTGCCTAATTCGGGGGTACCATGCTAGGAAATGGTAGTTAAAAAGCTAAATAAAACAAGAGTTTATAGAATTTTATTGATTATAGTTTCAATACTAGTAGTTCTCTCTCTTATTTTTTTGATAACTATATCAAACACATGCCTGGAGAGTATTAACGATTATATTAGCTATATCTTCATAGGCTTAATAGCCCTTGCCGCAATTATACTGATTATAGAAATACCAAAACGAGTCACTATAAAAACAAAAAAAGAATATTCTGAGAAAGAAAAAAAGAAGATTATAGCTAAAATAATGCACAAAATAGATTCATCAATGGAAAGAAGAAAATTAAAAACTGAAAAAAAGAAGAAAAAGATAATGAAGAAAATAGCTAAGAAAAACAGAGAAGCAATAGAACAAGCTCATAAGCTCCTTTTAGAAAAGAAGAAAAAAAAGAGAATGGTGGAGCAGAAGAGAAGAGAAAGGATTGAAAGGCTGAAAAAGCGCAAGAAAGAAAGAATGCTAGAACAGGAAAGGATGAAAAAGAAAGCAGAGCAAATAAGAAAGAAAAGGATTGAAAGCTTAAAAGCAGAGGCTAAAGCCAAAATACTAATGGAAAAGAGGGCTAAACAAAGAGATATGGAGAGTATTGAAAAGTTAAGAAAAGAAAAGAAAGATAAAAAGATAGAAATAGAAAGAAAGAAAAACGAAATAATCGAAAAAAAAGAAAACAGAAAGAAAACAATAGAAAGAAAGAGAATAAAAAGATTCAAAGCATCTAAGAAAAGAAAAGAAAAGCTTCTAAAGAAAAAAGAAAGAATAGAAGAAAAGATAATAGCTAAGCATATAATGGAAGAAGAAAGGGCTAAACTCCTTAGAGAAGCTGAAATTGGACAGATGAACGACCTGATAAATGAAGTTAATTTCCTTATTGAAAAAAATAATAAGGAAGAAGCAAGATTACTTTACATAGCTCTCCAAACAGCCTATAGCAAGCTCCCAAAAGATCTAAAAAAAGATTTCTTTAGGAAATGTGTTGAATTAAAAAGTGATCTGGAATGAGAGGGAAGTAATTATACTTACCTTTACTTTTAAAAAAATAGCAATATTTATGTAAAAGTAATGGTAAAACATATTCATTCTAATTAAAAATGTAGCGCGCGCGAAAATTTTTACCCTTATATTCAGGTGTGAAAAACACATCTCATTTTTTTATATATTGAATCTAAATTTTTGGTGGAAAAAGCACTTGTTTTTTCTTAAAAGATCAGAAAATATGGCGTAGCGCGCGAAAATTTTCAATATATAGTTTCTCGTCTTTCTCGGAATTTCATAACATTCTTCTCGTCGGCAATGTACAATTTTATTAACTAAAGAACCCAATAGTATTAACTAAAGAGCTTAATAGTAGGGTTTAAGACTTGATAAAACCCAAACATTTAAATAGTAAATCGTCTCAGAGACCTATGAGAGAGAGAATGCCCGGGACCAAGAGGAAGACCTTTTTAGAGCTACAACGATTAATGCTAAAATCGCTTGTAGGAGAGAGTAAAACTGCTTATGGCATTGCCAAAGCTAATTCTATTAGGCTGCACGTCGTTAAACACCAGCTGATTTTGTTAAAGGGGAAGGATCTAGTATCTTTGGTTTTCGAGCGTAAGAGGTTCAGGTTATATTCTATAACCGAAAAAGGCCTCAAACTTCTCGGAAAATATGTTAAATAGGGGACTTAAAAGAGGGCTACTAAACTACATAAAGGAGAATTTAGCTAAAGGTTATTCTCTTAAAGCTATAGAATTAGCTCTTATCAAATATGGCTATAAAGATTATGCTTCTTATCTAATAAGGTCTTACGAAAAAGGGCAAGTTATCGCTAAGTATTCTTGGGCATTCTTAACACTTCTTATAGTGGGTGCAATTGGTCTCGGGCTGTTCTTTCTACAGCCGACACCCACTGGTTTTATCACAGTTACAGAAGAAACAAATTATTCTGATTCTATCGATTTAAGTTTTGATATTGATTCTAATTACACTTGGTTCATGGGTAATGTAGGTACATTAAAATCCGTTAAGCTAGGCGGAACTATTAGTCGAGAAGGTTCTGCCAAAGTTTATCTGGAGTATGATGGCATTTCTTATTTGATTTTCAACAGCTTAGAGTTGAGTGAAGCTAGTATAGGCTTGGTCACCGGGCTAGCTATTGGTGGAGATAACAATCTTTCTCTTAATATTTCCACCAATAACACTCAACCCGCTAATGAGTCTTCTGAAGTTAATCTAACTTCATTAAATGACTCTATAAACAAAGAAATAGCAATAACTGCTTTTGGAGGTGGTTCAAAAACAATAGAAGAAATATTTGAGTTTGGTGTTGAAAGTGATTTTAATTGGGGTGTGGATTACAGCAAAGTTTGTACAAAATGGGATGTTAATTCTGTTAACGTTTGTTATGGTTCAGAAGAATGTTGTTTGTTAATCGGTTTAGATGCTCTGGGCAATTGGAACGATACATTCTACCTAAGCTATGGTAGGCTTGGTTCCGGGCTTCTCAATACTCTCTCAGCCCAGGTTATCTATGCTAATTACTCTTTAGACATAGAAAACCCTTATTCTGACATTATTTATTCATCTGCTGAAGGATTAAGTGCTGAATTCTATCATGACGTAATTACATTTGAAGACATCTGCATAGATTGTTTACTTCCTGACCTAGACTCTACCTTCTACAAGATGGTAATTGTTGTAGAGAACGCTACTTTAAAATTAAATTCAATTGATTACATAATTGAAGAAGAAACAATTAACAACCCACCAAAATTAGTACAACAAATACCCAATATCTCAATTAGTGAAGAGTATGTTTTAGATTTAGATAATTACTTTATTGATCCTGAAAATGATGCTCTTACATACTCTTATTACACCCAGGAAGGTGTTCAGATAGATATTCAAGATTCTATAGCAACAATAACCCCTTCTGCTGGCTTTATCGGTAAAAAATATATCTTCTTCAAAGCAAATGATTCATTACAAACATTAAATTCAAACATAATTGAAGTAGAGATTACATTAGCAGAAGAGCAATTGATTCAGCATAATGCAGAGATTGGAAAACCAGTGAAATGGACAAAAATAACTAAGAATAATAACATTTCAATCCCGGTAGAATCATCAAATATATCAATTGAGAAAACAATTAACAACCAAAAATCAATAATCAATAAAGAAAATATCAAGGTAGGGCATCTTGGCAGGTTAAAATCACTAGATGAGTTTGAGATTGATCAAGAGATAGAAAAAACCACTAAAAAACTAGAAAAAGAACAAGAAAAGAAAGCAAAACAAACAAAAATAGACTCACTAAACCAAGAATTATCTTCTTTGCTTAGCCTAAAATCATCTATAATCCCTTCTGCTATCTTAGTTGAGAATGATACTGCAAATTCAACAATCGTGATTGGTGAGATTGCAGACTCATTTAACATTACATATGAAACAACAGCACCAGAGGTTATTGAACAAGACTTATCCCCCTATAAAAAGGTCATAACAATAACCTCTGGTCTTCACTACACTGATGTTCTAGCATATACCTCAATTACAGAGTCTCCAAAAGATTCCATTCGGCTTTATTGGATTAAGAATGGAACAAGGGAACTATTCACAGATGTAACCTATGTTGATTTTGATTCTAATTCACTAGTTGAGAGAATAGAGTGGACAATACCTCATCTATCTAATCAAACATTCGAGATTGAGATTGTTGTCTTGAATGTTCAATCTTATCCAATGGTAGGCTCTAACTGGACAGTAAGGTTCAATACAACTGGAACAGCAAATTTAACAATAACTGCCATATATGGGACTACCTATTCTGAGATGTTTGATGATAATTCTTCAACAGATGATGACTTAGAATTATTGGAATTGAAATGTGGCAATGATATTTTATTTAATAAATATAATCTAAATTATACTAATGATTTATACTTTGTTTTAAGTAATGGGTCTCGGGTAAGTCTCTCTCAAACTCTTTCCCACGAGTTTCCCATTACTTCTTTATTTTTTGAAGGCTTCAACTGCTCTGAAACTGCATACCATACAGTAGAAGTTTTGACACCGGGAGTCCATAAGCAGGAATTCGACTTTGGAGGCCAAAAAGCAAACGCTTCTAATGAAGCATTCTATGTGAATGCAACTAAACCTGGCTATAATTGGTCATTAGGAACCTTCTACAACACAACAACAGATGGAGTTAACTTAACTCTAATCCCCAATTCTTCAAGCCAATACCCTAACACAACAGGCTATTATGAATCTCAGAGCTTTGATGCAATTGGGCAGGCAAACTGGACCAATCTAACCTGGCAGCATACATATGGATGGAGTGATGACGCAGATGCTGAACTGCCTGCTAATAATATAGACACAAGTGGAGAAACAGGCGGGTTTAACATGACTGGTAATGTGCTATTATTTCACTTTAACAACGATTCTGATTATAGTGAAAACAACTCGCTAGTTTATGACTTCAGCGGCAGTGAAAACAACGGCACATGCACTGATTGTCCGGCATGGAACAGCTCTGGAAAACTAAGGGGTGCGTTTAAGTTTAATGGCAGTGATGATTATATTGAAATAGCAGATGATGAAAATTTACCGAATGGAACAAGTAATAGGAGTATTATGATGTGGGTTAAGATAGATTCATTTGTTAATTCTGGGCAAAGATTATTATCTTATGGCGCATGGTCAGCAGATGCTGCTTTTGATATAGATACAACAGATGATAACAAATTTAATTTAGTTTGCCATACAAATAATTATGCCTCTACAAACAGTTATCTTACAGATACCTGGTATCATCTGGCCTTTGTTTTAGGCAGCGGAACCTTAAATATGTATTTTAATGGGGATTTAGATTCAAGCCAGGCAACAACAATCAATACAAAAAGAGCAGGAGCATGGAGAATAGGAAATGAAGTTGACAGTAGAGGAGGGAATGATTGGTTCAACGGCACCATAGATGAAGTTGCCATCTGGAACAGAAGCTTAAGTGCTTCTGAAATAAAAGGGCTTTATCTAAGGGGCATTACAAGGATTAAGATGAAGTACAGGACAAGTGATGATAATTCTGCCTGGGGCTCATGGATTGATGTTAACGACAGCCAGGGAAATCTGAATGATTCTGCAAGATACTTCCAGTTTAAGGCTAATCTATCTACTTCCAATGTGAATCATACACCTTACCTGCAATGGGTAAACATAAACTACACTCCGATTTATTTGA
This sequence comes from Nanobdellota archaeon, assembly GCA_034660355.1. Taxonomy (GTDB): domain Archaea; phylum Nanobdellota; class Nanobdellia; order Woesearchaeales; family JACPBV01; genus JAYEIZ01. The sequence continues at coordinate 8,031 of JAYEIZ010000279.1, read as the reverse complement.
ACATTACTTTAGACTTATCCGACACAACGCCAAATCCATCTACAACATTCTACGCTTCTGGCCATCTAAACCTAAGCAATGGAACAAATATAACCAATCACTCAATAAACATATACCTAAACGGCTCCCTAATTATTGGTTATGGGCAAAATTTCACAACAAACAACTCAGGCTCCAGCGCGTGGGACTCAGGAACATACAACATAACAGGAACATACGGAGACAACTTAACAATGGACACAACAGAATTCCATAGCAATCAAGAAGCAAAAACATGGGGAACAAACATGAGCGATAACTTAGGATTATGGCATTTCAACAACAATTCATGGTATAACGAGCATACCCAAGAGAATGTGCAAAGCGCTGTCTATGACTTCTCAGGCAGAGGAAATAATGGTACATTAGGCAATTCTACATCAAACACAGCTCCGACCTGGAATTCTTCAGGTAAGTTTAAAGGAGCATATACATTCGATGGAGTTGATGATTTTATCAACCTAAGCAATCAAATAAAGCCTGATTACCTTACTGTTTCAGTATGGGTATATCCATTAGCAACAAACGGAAGACATATAATAGCAGTAGATGATTCTGGCTCTGGTGCTGAGGGTTATATTGTAACACTTACTAATGACCATATTGACTTTTGGATTTATGGTACAGGTTGTAATGATGCGGTAGAATCAGCTACTAATGCAGATGTAAATGCTTGGAACCATATAGCAGTAACCTATGATGGTAGCAATAAAATAACTTATAAAAACGGAGTTGTAATACAGAACAGAACAGCTAGTTGCGGAGTACTAGATTACCCTGACAATAACATAACATATATTGGAAGGAAAAGAAGCGGAGGCTATTTCAACGGCTCAATAGACGAATTAGCAATATGGAACAGAAGCTTAAGCTCTGCTGAAATACAAAAAATATACAGTGAACAAAGCAATCTTTATTACTCAAAAGGCAACTACACTTCACCAACATTCAATTCTGGCTCCACACAAACAAGATGGGATATAAGCTGGCAGGAAACTACCGCATCAGGAAATAATGTTACAATGCAATATTCCTTATCTAATGACTCTTCTACATGGAGTGCTTGGAGCACCATTAACAACAACGCAACTATTGACACAAAAGCACGATACTTTAGGTATTTCGCAACTTTAGCCACTAATCATACAAATAAAACATCTTATATTGAATGGGTTAATGTTAGCTATGGCTTCTACACAGACTCTTTAGGTAACTACAACGCATCTATAACATCCCCGTCAACAACAGGAACCTACGAAGTAAAGGTCAACTCTACTTATGAAGGTTTAACAGCAGAAGCTAATACATCAGTATCAGTGAGCGCACCCCAATTTGTAAATTCATTAACTACTCCTAACATTGGCGTAAACCTAAACATCTCAATAACAGCTAATGTAACTGATAATGATGGTATTGGTGGTAGTAATGGAATACAATACGTAAAAGCAGAAATAACTGGTCCCAGCCTCTCTCGAACCAATTATAGCTTATGGAACGCTAGTGCAACTGGTGATAAATGGATACTAAACAACATAAGCTTCTCACAGATTGGCCAATATAACCTAACATTATTCACTTATGACGGAACTACAGAATTAACTAATTCAACTAACTTCACTGTTTATTCATTCAATGCAACCTTAGCATTATCAGAAACAACAGTAGCACCATCTCAAACTATCTACGCTTCTGGCCATCTAAACCTAAGCAATGGAACAAATATAACCAATCACTCAATAAACATATACCTAAACGGCTCCCTAATTATTGGTTATGGGCAAAATTTCACAACAAACAACTCAGGCTCCAGCGCGTGGGACTCAGGAACATACAACATAACAGGAACATACGGAGACAACTTAACAATGGACACAACAGAATTCCATAGCAATCAAGAAGCAAAAACATGGGGAACAAACATGAGCGATAACTTAGGATTATGGCATTTCAACAACAATTCATGGTATAACGAGCATACCCAAGAGAATGTGCAAAGCGCTGTCTATGACTTCTCAGGCAGAGGAAATAATGGTACATTAGGCAATTCTACATCAAACACAGCTCCGACCTGGAATTCTTCAGGTAAGTTTAAAGGAGCATATACATTCGATGGAGTTGATGATTTTATCAACCTAAGCAATCAAATAAAGCCTGATTACCTTACTGTTTCAGTATGGGTATATCCATTAGCAACAAACGGAAGACATATAATAGCAGTAGATGATTCTGGCTCTGGTGCTGAGGGTTATATTGTAACACTTACTAATGACCATATTGACTTTTGGATTTATGGTACAGGTTGTAATGATGCGGTAGAATCAGCTACTAATGCAGATGTAAATGCTTGGAACCATATAGCAGTAACCTATGATGGTAGCAATAAAATAACTTATAAAAACGGAGTTGTAATACAGAACAGAACAGCTAGTTGCGGAGTACTAGATTACCCTGACAATAACATAACATATATTGGAAGGAAAAGAAGCGGAGGCTATTTCAACGGCTCAATAGACGAATTAGCAATATGGAACAGAAGCTTAAGCTCTGCTGAAATACAAAAAATATACAGTGAACAAAGCAATCTTTATTACTCAAAAGGCAACTACACTTCACCAACATTCAATTCTGGCTCCACACAAACAAGATGGGATATAAGCTGGCAGGAAACTACCGCATCAGGAAATAATGTTACAATGCAATATTCCTTATCTAATGACTCTTCTACATGGAGTGCTTGGAGCACCATTAACAACAACGCAACTATTGACACAAAAGCACGATACTTTAGGTATTTCGCAACTTTAGCCACTAATCATACAAATAAAACATCTTATATTGAATGGGTTAATGTTAGCTATGGCTTCTACACAGACTCTTTAGGTAACTACAACGCATCTATAACATCCCCGTCAACAGAAGGTTACTATAACATAACCTCAAACGCAACCTTTGAAGGCTCAACAGCATCTGCAACACAGCAAATAACAGTTGACTCAACAATCCCAACATTCTCCAACTTACTAAATGAATCAACAAACAACTTCAGATATTATACAAACTTCACCCTAAACTTCACAGCATCTGATTTAGCATTAGACTATGCATGGGTAGAATCCAACCATACTGGAACTAAAGTAAATTACTCTTATACTGACATATCAGGAGCATCGTATGACTTTAGCATATCATTCAACATCTCAGCTGTAAAAGGCAGCACAGTATCATGGAAAGGCTGCGCAAATGACACTTTAGGCAATGAAAACTGCTCTGCTTATTCTTCTTTTACTGTTGGCAATACTGCTCCAACACACTCTATACCATTTATTGGAGGATTTGCAAAAGAGCCGTTGGATTCCGGGTTAGTTGCTTACTATATGTTAGAGGGAACCAACTTCACTGATGGCTCAAATGTAATAATCGACGAAACTGGAACAAATCACGGAACTCCATACAACTTTGACAACACTTCTACTTCAGGAAAAACAACAGATGGAAGGGTAGCTAGCGCGTTTAATTTTGATGGCACCAATGATTATATTGATGCAGGCTATATTAATTACTCTGATGTCGACAACATAACAATTACTGCATGGTTTTATATTGATAACCCGAAAGCAGACCACAACATCCTTCTAGGCAATGCAGACTATAATACTTTAAATGGATTTTCTATAAGTTATTGGCCCGGAGGGATTTATTGCTACCATAATGACACTTCAGTAGCAGACACAACTATCAATGAAAACAGGTGGTACCATATTGCATATGAAATAAGCAAAGATTCTTTTATGAAATTATATATTGATGGCTCGCTGAGTAGTGAGAAAACTACAGGGATTGGCGGGAATGACATAAACACAAGCTATAATACCATTATTGGCAGAGGAGCAACTCAAAAATACTGGCACGGTACAATAGACGAAGTTCGCATCTACAACCGCTCATTAACCACAACAGAAATAAGCGAATTATACAACAGCTCTGTATCAAAGTTCTACAGCAGCCAGGACTTGGGAATTTCCACAAACCAAACAGCAGATATTGACAATGACAACACAACTTCAATATTCAACTGGTATGAAAACAACATCTCGATGACAGTATTGAACATGCCGTTTGACTCCAACAATTCTGCCGGAACTGGCTTGACCAAGGACTACAGCGGATATGGAAACAATGGAAATTTCACAGTAAGTTCAGCAGCACAGCCAAATTATAATTCAACTGGAGGAATAATCGGCGGAGCTTATGAGTTTGATGGGATTGACGATTATATTGATGCAGGTAATGACAGCAGCTTTAACTTTGGAAATAACAGCTTCACTGTTTTGTTTTGGGTTAATCCAAATGATTTTGATAATTATGATGGGATTGTCTCAAGAAGGCAGGGAGCAGAGACACCATACTGGCAGATAACAACCAAAACTGGTAGTAACGGGGTTATTGTATATTACCACGATGGAGCAAACGTAGGCAGTTTTCAAGCAAATCTTAATGCAGATATATGGAGCCATATTGCTGTAGTATTTGACAGAAGCTCTTCAACATCAACAAAAATTTATACTAACGCTGTTCAGATACAAACTAAAGATCTAACAGCTGTCGGAAGTCTTGATAATACAGGTTCCATAATCCGGATAGGCTATGAAAACGCTAATGGTGATTATTTCAACGGCACAATAGACCAGGTAAAGATTTACAACAGAAGCTTATCAGCAGCGCAAGTCTACCAAAACTACCTAAAAGGGTTAGCAGGCCACGATAATAATATTCTAGCAAGAGAAGAGACAACTAAAGGCAATACCTATAAAGCGCAGGTATGGGTAAACGACGGCGCAGATGATTCTATAACTTATAACACAACTGAAATAACACTAAGCAATGCATCAACAGACGCAAAATACTCTAAATTCAACGGCTCAACAACTGACTTTGATAATGAAGGAGACATAAGCAGTGTTGCTAATGCTGTTTTGGAAATACTGCCTTACGGAAAGATAGAATGGCTCAGCACAATAGATGCTGCTTCAGCTGACTTTGACACTTATGTTGATATTGCTTACAATAATATTTATTTGAATGCTTCTGCTTTGGATTCTACAATAAACTCTTCTGCAAATATAACAATAACAATTTCAGGGTTGTTTGTCCCGACTGTCTTCAAAGACGGAGCTGAATGTAAATATCCAGACTGCCATATCTATTATTACGATGGCTCTGACATCAAGTTTAATGTGACTGGATTCAGTAACTACTCTGCTGGTAACGGAACTTTGAATATCTCATTAGACTTATCAGAATCAACAGTAGTTCCATCCACAGTTATCTACGCTTCAGGTAAACTTAATCTTTCTAATGGAACTAACATAACAAGCAATGAAGTTTATGTCTACCTAAATGGTAGTTCAGTTAATTATGCAGGCAATCTGGTAACAACAGATAACACTACTACATACAATTGGTCAGCAGGAACATTCTATAATACATCAACAGATGGAGAAAACATCACTTTAAACCTATCAAAAACAGGACCAACAGATGCATGTGTAGGTGGAGCAGCTACTGCTGACACAATATACACTGGAAGTTATCCAGCAAATCAAGCATTCGATGATGCTAGCACAGAATGGGCCTCTGGCGACGGCGTAGCTATGCCACATTGGTTAATGTATGATTTCGGTGCAGGGAATGATAAGATTATTGTAAAATATACCATACAAAGAATCGATTACGCAGCAAGCACCCAATATCCTGAAGATTGGACATTTGAAGGATCGAATAATAATGTATCTTGGACAACATTAGATACAGTAACAGGCCAAACAGGATGGGGGGAACCAGAAACCAGAACTTTCACTTTCTCCAACCAAGACAGTTACAGATATTACAGACTTAATATTACTGATAGCGAAGACGGTACATATGCTGTCATAGAAGAAATGCAGATGTTTGAACTAGTTTATACAAGCTCAGGTAACTATACATCTCAGGCATTTGACTCAAACTCTACTTTTACTACCTGGAGCAATATAACCTGGCTCGCTACTAACACTTCACAGAATAACATTACAATGAAATATTCATTATCTAATGATTCCTCTACCTGGGCTTCCTGGGCTTCCACAACATCAGGAGCTAATATTGGAACAAAAGCTCGTTACTTAAGGTACTTAGCAACCCTACAAACATCCAACTACAATCAAACTCCTTATTTAGAATGGGTCAATGTTTCTTACTTACAAGACTTTGTCTTTACAGACTCCTCAGGTAACTACAACGCCTCCCTAACAGCACCTGCAACTACAGGAACTTATGAAGTAAAGGTAAACTCAACCTACGCAGGCTTAACAGCAACTGCTAATACATCATTATCAACAAGCGCTCAGCCATTTGTTAATTCATTAACAGCTCAAAACACAGGAATAAATCTTAATATTTCCATAACAGCAAACGTAACAGATGCTGACGGTATTGGTGGTAGTAATGGGATACAAAGCGTTATAGCTGAAATTGAAGGTCCCGGCGTCTCTCGAGCTAACTATAGCTTATGGAACACCAGTGCTACAGGCGACACTTGGATACTAAATAATGTAAGCTTTTCTCTTATTGGAGATTATAACCTAACACTATATACAACCGACGGAACAACACCATTAACTAACTCCTCTAACTTCACTGTTTATTCATTTAATGCTACAATCAACTTATCTTCTACCTCAGTAGCACCTTCAACTACAATTTATGCATACGGTCATCTTAACCTAAGCAATGGAACTAACATAACAAGCAATGAAGTTTATGTCTACCTAAATGGTAGTTCAGTTAATTATGCAGGCAATCTGGTAACAACAGATAACACTACTACATACAATTGGTCAGCAGGAACATTCTATAATACATCAACAGATGGAGAAAACATCACTTTAAACCTATCAAAAACAGGACCAACAGATGCATGTGTAGGTGGAGCAGCTACTGCTGACACAATATACACTGGAAGTTATCCAGCAAATCAAGCATTCGATGATGCTAGCACAGAATGGGCCTCTGGCGACGGCGTAGCTATGCCACATTGGTTAATGTATGATTTCGGTGCAGGGAATGATAAGATTATTGTAAAATATACCATACAAAGAATCGATTACGCAGCAAGCACCCAATATCCTGAAGATTGGACATTTGAAGGATCGAATAATAATGTATCTTGGACAACATTAGATACAGTAACAGGCCAAACAGGATGGGGGGAACCAGAAACCAGAACTTTCACTTTCTCCAACCAAGACAGTTACAGATATTACAGACTTAATATTACTGATAGCGAAGACGGTACATATGCTGTCATAGAAGAAATGCAGATGTTTGAACTAGTTTATACAAGCTCAGGTAACTATACATCTCAGGCATTTGACTCAAACTCTACTTTTACTACCTGGAGCAATATAACCTGGCTCGCTACTAACACTTCACAGAATAACATTACAATGAAATATTCATTATCTAATGATTCCTCTACCTGGGCTTCCTGGGCTTCCACAACATCAGGAGCTAATATTGGAACAAAAGCTCGTTACTTAAGGTACTTAGCAACCCTACAAACATCCAACTACAATCAAACTCCTTATTTAGAATGGGTCAATGTTTCTTACTTACAAGACTTTGTCTTTACAGACTCCTCAGGTAACTACAACGCCTCCCTAACAGCACCTGCAACATCAGGAACCTACGAAGTAAAGGTAAACTCAACCTACGCAGGCTTAACAGCAACTGCTAATACATCATTATCAACAAGCACTCAGCCATTTGTTAATTCATTAACAGCTCAAAACACAGGAATAAATCTTAATATTTCCATAACAGCTAACGTAACAGATAACGATGGTATTGGCGGCAGCAAGGGTATTCAATCAGTAATAGCACAAATTGAAGGTCCTAATGTTGCAAGAACCAATTATTCTTTATGGAATACAAGCGCAGGAGGAGATACATGGA
>JAYEIZ010000278.1:0-1808 GCA_034660355.1 Nanobdellota archaeon | reverse complement strand
GGTTGGTAAGGAGATTGAATCGAGCTAATTTGGTTGATTAAGGGCACAATAGTTTACTGGGGCGAATCAAAGCCAAAAAGCAAAGATTTTTGCTTGTAGTCTCACGACTACATTCGGAGATACTGTATAGAATAAAAAGATATATAAACAAAAACTCTGTTCTAAGCTTTTAAGGGCCCGTGGTCTAGTGGTTATGACGTCGCCTCGACATGGCGGAGTTCGAGAGTTCGATCCTCTCCGGGCCCATCATTTATTGTTATGGCATTGCGTCAGCCTTTGGAGGTGTCGGAATCTCAAGTATGCTTGAGGGGTTAGAAATGCGCAGCATTTCAAAGCCTGTAGGTTCTGACGTGGGATACACCTCGGGCATATCATCATCTTTTTATATCTAAAATGGAATTAGAAGATTACTTCAAAAACGGAAAAGTCTATATCTGGAAAGAGAAATTCGCAATTATAAATTCAAAAAAACCAATGCCTGATTCTTTTGCATTAATTCAAGACAAAGAAAATATAACAGTCATAATTGATCAGTCTAAGATTAAAGAAGAAGATATTATTGGGATTGAGAAAGATTTTAAGATATTAACCTTTGATATGACTATTGATTTTGGGTTAGTAGGATTCTCAGCAAAAGTCTCTAAAGCATTAGCTGATAAGAAAGTTAGCTCATTTATTATTTCAGCATATAGTACAGATCATATCCTAGTTAAAGAAAAAGATTTAGAAAAAACAAAAAAAGCTCTTGAAGAGCTTGGATGTGTTATGGGGTAGATTCACAAAGCATACTTATCTCCTAAAACAAGCATAAATTGTTCTACTTTCTTCATATCAACTTTTCCATCAGTCTTGAAGAAAGAACCCACTACAGCAACACTTACATGATCAAGAAGCCCTGCTTGAATTGCTTCAGGTGTAACTCCGCTTCCAACACCAATAGGCATATTTGGATCATTATCCTGAACTTCCACTGCAAAATCACTTACATCCTTCGCATCAGGTGCATTCCCAGTTGAACTTCCTGTAACAATAAGTGCATCTGGTTTATATTCTGCCTTTGCCAGTTTAACCAGTCTGGCAATAGAATCTTCTCTGTCATAATTACCCTTTGCAGGTGTAGATCCTTTACTGTCAATATCGGCAAGAATAACGAAATCTAGCCCAAAATTTGCAGCAGTAATCCCATTGTAATTCGGATGGATTTCTCTACCATCCGAATCTATTCTATGCTCCCAATAGAACTGGCTTCTAAGAAACTTACCGCCAATAGCTTCAACAATACCTGGAGTATCTCCATAATTATTAAGAACTTGCACACCTAAGGTTAGATCTGTACCTAATTCACTATTAATCTTCCTTCCAACCTCTATCATTCTTTCCCTTATTCTTGAAAAATCATAACCTTCATTAGAAATTCCAAATGGCCTATCACCATCATTCTCGATAATCGCATGCCTTATTCCACCTTTAACTAGGGCTTCAGCATCATATAATGCTCTATCAGTTATATCTCGAGTACTTACAAAATCAACATCTGAACTCAATGGCAGTAAGTGAACCATTCCAATTATATTTTTCTTTCCATTAAAAACAGTTTCGTAATCCATAAAAACCAACCTCCATGAAAAAACAAAACTAGCTCCTTTTTATAAAGATTGTGTAAGTATAATAACTAGGTTTCCGCTGCCGTAGAAATGCTCAAAGAAAAATAAAATAGATTTCCTATATGCATTATATGCTATTATTCTGAATCTTGCTTGTTGTCTTTGCCCTCTTGCGGTTGTTGCTGTTAGGTGCTCACCTAAGAC
>JAYEIZ010000277.1:0-8155 GCA_034660355.1 Nanobdellota archaeon | reverse complement strand
GTAGTTTACGCTGTCTTTTATTGATATTTCGTAAAGTTTAGCATCTACAATCCTTTTTTTTCTTATTTTGCTTGCGTCAAAATCAATATCTATGTCGTTAGTTCCAACATTTAATGGGTAATTGTTTTTTGAGTTTATGCTCTGTTCGTTTCCCATTAGGGTGTTGATTTCGACTGTTTCTGCAATATCAGAGGTTACTCTTGCGTTAACTCTTAATGTTTCGTATTTTGAGTCTGCATCTTGGTTTATTAGCTGTTGTGATAAGATTTCTAAGCTTATTTCTGGCTTTTCAAACTGAGCATCATTATATGTAAGTTGGTAGGTGTTTTCTTCTCTAAATAAAGTAAGGTAGTCTTGTTGTATTGTTAGTGTAAAATCATATACTCCACTTTGTAATAGTTTAGCAGGATAATATAACGGAATAGTGTTCTGTCCCGAGTTTAGGTCACCTTTGTATGTGTAAGTTGCTATGAATTTATCGTCTTTGTATAGGTCTCCTATCAGATGATATGAGCCTGCATTGCTATTTGTAGTTACATCTATTATCAGGTAATCATATAGTGAGTTGCTGTCTGTATCATTTCCACCCCTGTTAGCAATATTAGCCACACTTATCTCTGAAGAGGAATAAGAATAATCATAAGATGCCAATAACTCATCCAAAGTTATAGAATGAGCTATAGGTAAAACTAATAAAATGAATAAAAAATAAAATGTTTTTTTGTTTTTCATTGTTTAAGTTTTTTATAGTCCAATAATACCCGCTACTAATGAAAATGCTAAAAGCCAAATAATTGTTATAACAATTATTAAACCTATGATTACTGCATAACCTGTTGATGCTTTTTCTTTGTCAGATTTTGATTTTATCAATTTATTATAAGCTAAGGGAATTAAAATACCTGCTAAAGTTGGTTCTAATATTACAACTATAAATTGTAACCAGACACCTATCTCGTTGATTTTGTTAATGAATTGACTTCCAGCTATGTAAGAAAAAGAGATTATTCCCAATAACAATCCAATAATCCCGCCGTATATCCAATTTTTCCACTTTTTCATTTTTGAATCCTCCTTTTAGTAAATTTCTTTATTTAGACTCTTTCTAATATTATTTTGAACTTCTTCATTTTCTAATTGGCGTGAATGAGCTACATTAGCCTTTTTCGTTACTTTATTACTACTTTCTATACTGTTAAAGATTGAAATTTCATCTTGTACTGTTACAATAGTGTCATGATTTCTCGAAACAGAACCCCCATCACCATAAATTAGGGAGAAATAATTAATGTTAAGTCCACTTCCGGGTTGTTCATCTTCATCGGAACTAATCCAATAATGGAACTTCTCAAATAAGTTTAAGGAGATTTTATTTTGTTTTTTAAATAGTGATAATAATGCTGCGAATTCTCCTTCTAATTTTCCAACTTCATGAGCTGTTCTACTAAATGTGATATGATTAACATTCTTGTTCCTTAGCCTTTCTATTCCCTCAGCCCCATTATCTTTCACAATCTGAGCAAAATAACTCAGTTCACTGAAAGCACCAGGAACACCCACTAAAACCAAAGTATCAACATCATTGGGATTTACATTACCTGCAGTTAAAGAATCTAATGCAACTCTTGCGCCGTTGCTGTGGCCTACGTATTTTATCTTGCTTTTGCCAGATGAACTTTTTATCTGATTGATGTAAGCTGGATATACCCTATCTGTTAAGAATTCATAAGTGTAATCTGTACAACCCTCACATTCTGTATCAAGACCACCAGTAAGTTCAATAAGGTAAACATCATAACCTTCGTCTGATAGTTCACTTCCTAGATTCTCCCACGCATCTATGTTGCTCCATAAACCGCCACCCATCACTACAGGCAAGTCATCTGGATCCTTGTACTCTTCGAAAGTATTGCTTTGAATAGGTTTTAGATTTTTAATGCGATATGTTTCACCAGATACAGATATAGTGCTATCAACAACATTATATGTTTCACCATCCAATGCTTTTCTAACAATCTCTACAAATTCATCTGAATCTTCTTTGTATTCTGGTAAATTCTCAGAAGTATGCAAATAATCAAAAACAGCTAAGGCATCTTCGTTTCTTTCATCTAAGAATATTACATCATCTTTTGTTTTGAAGGCATCTTGTTTTCTTACGAATTCTTTTGCAGCTGCAACAAAGCCAGAAATATCATTACCCTCAATATAAATCTCTCTTTTATTATTCTTGATAAAACTTCCTACAATACCACAAAATGGCTTTATGCAGAATTCTTCTCTGAATTTTATTCCGCCGCCTGTGAAGCCCCACCCCCCTTCTTCTAATACACCACTCCACCAAATCATCTGAGGGTTGTGTCTTGCGATAGAAACTACTATATCTGCGCCTTCAGGTGAATCTACAATTACTCCGTCTTTGATGTTTTCTTTTATGTAGTTCTCTATTTCAGTGTTTATTCTTAAAGGTGGGACATCCCCTTCAATAAAGTATTTTAAGGTTCCAGAGTATTCTTTTTGAGCATTATTATTGGATTTATCATCTTCGATTATCTTGTTGTCAGGGTCTATAATTACATAGATAATATGATTGGCTTCTAGATTTAATGAAACACTAGTTTGTGCAGAGCCACATCCTTCAATTGATCCTATGTTTGTACTTAAGGTACTAATTACTTCATTATTATAAACATCTAAGAATTCTACTTCGACATTATTTACATGATCATCTGCAGTATTTTGAATTGTTACAGTTACTTTTATTTCAGAGCCTGTGTTCTCAAAGGTTATGTCATCATTTGAAACAGTTAAGTCAAGTATTCTGTCTTCTGGCCCCGTGTTCAGCCAGGGTGAGTAATCAACGCAAGCTTTAGAGCCATCATCCAAACAATCGTAGATCTTTAGTTTTATATCATTTTCGTTGTTAGAGCCCCACCAGTTGTTTTCTGCAGAAACACTATTAGTTGTGTCAATGTTAAGGTTATTTCCATTATTTGAGAAAAGATCATTTTCCCATATATCGATGCTTTTAACCTTACCTTCTAAGTAGATTCCATCTCCATTACTACTTGAAATGATGTTTTCTGTCACATTTATGTATTGAATATAACCTTGCTTGGTTTCACTAGTTATTCTAAGCCCTATACTGTTACCTGATAATGTATTTCCTTTTATGTTTCCGTGTTCTTGGTGGTTACCTGACCCAGTCATGTAGTTGTTGTAAAGAAAGATTCCATTAGAGTAACTTTGTATGTTGCAGTTCTTTATTGAATAATGTTTTTCATCACCCTTTACAGAAATACCATCTCTATTTCCGATGCCTGTCAATGTTGCACCATTGCAGTCAAGTGTAGAATAACTATATACGTTAATGCCACCTGGTAGACTATATTGTCTGTTGCAAAGCTTAGTATCTTTGTTTACAATCATTTCATTCTGAGCAGGATAGCAGTCGCAAGTTGGGCCATCTGCTCCAGAATAATAATTGTTACCTATACTATATTTGCAGAAGTTGTTATTTGTATGCTCATAATCTATTCCACCTGAGTAGAAGTTATTACCCCAGATTGTATTTGAGTTGGAGTGAGTATGCACTATTTTTATGCCTATAGCGTTGTCTTCAAATTCATTGTTCCAGATTAGGTTGTCTCTAACATTTTCAGCTATGTGCATTCCATGTAAATTATCTTTGATTGTGTTTTCGGTTATGTTTATCTTTTGAACATACCCTCTTCCTTGGAATTGGCCATAGATGATAATACCTCTGTTGTTGTTCGAGATTGTATTGGCTGTTATACTTGCGTATTGTAGGTGATTACCATGACCATACATGAAATTGGTATAAAGATAAATTCCATAGTCATAGTTTTGTATATTGCAGTTTTTTATTGCAAATCTCTGCTCATCCCCTCTTATTGTAATTCCATTATTTGATCCGCTTCCTACTAATGTTGCTCCGTTACAATCAAGTGTAACATCAGATGATTCTATAGTAATTCCCCTAGATAGTAAGTAGGTATTTTTAGCAAAAATAGTGTCTTGTGTTATAGAACAAGTATCAGTAGGGATACTTCCACACTCTACTGCTTCAACTATTGCAGAGAATGATAATATTACCAATATAACTAAAAATGTTAATTTCTTTATTTTGACCCCCTTAAATCAATCTTGTGTTTAGAAGTAGATATATAAATGTTTTTGTTATAGTTTAGGCTTACTTTAATCTTCAGATTTTTCCCCTTTTGGACCTAAGAATTCAGATAGATCTATTTCTACTTGTGGTCTTTTTGATTCTTTTGAAGAGATAGGATATTGTTTTCCTGGTCCTAAAAGTTCTGAAGCACCCTCTACTTGTAATCCTTTTGGTCTTTCTGAAGTGGAAGGATCTTGTTTTCCTGATTCTAAAAATTCTGAAGCATTAAAACCTTCAAATAAAGCTTCTACTCTTGATGCGACATCATTACCCGTACCTCTTGCTTCTTGCCTCTTATTCTTACCTGCTTCATATGCTGCATTAAAAAGTTGATGTAGTGAAGTATAATCTCCAGATATATATTGCAAACCTTCATTTGCCTCATCAATCATTATTTGTAGATTTGATTTTAATAATGTGTATATTGTATTTTTTTCTTGAGGGGTTAACTTTTCTAATTCTATCATTTTCCCCTCTTCCTGCATTCGAGGTATTCTCTCATGTTTTCTCATTATTGATTCGTTGAATTCACTTGAGGGATTATCTCTATACTGAACTTGGGCACGATACCACCTTCCATTTGAATTAGTTAGATAGCTATCAATGAACTCTCGTCTCTCCATTAAGTCTGCTTTAAATCTTCCTTTCATGAACTTTTAAGAAACGACATTTGTTTTTAAACCTTTCTATCTTCACTACTATATGATTAAAACATTCTAAACGACCTAGTTTTTAGTATGTTTCAGCAAATTATTTAAAACAATTTCAATTTAATTCTATATTATGGTAAGATTAACACTACATCTTGATAAATCCTTGGAAGAGAATGCATCTTTGTATTATGATAAGGCTAAGAAGATGAAGAAGAAGATATGTGGAGCTCGCGAGGCTTTAGCAGAGACAGAAAGGAAATTTAAGAAGTTAGAGAAGCAGAAATTGAAAGATGTTGTTAAAGAAGAGGTTTTACAAAGAACCGCAAAGAAAGAATGGTATGAGAAGTTTAGGTGGTTTACCAGTTCAGAAGGTTTTTTGGTTATTGGTGGGAGAGACGCAACAACTAATGAGATTCTTGTTAAGAAACACACTGATAAAGGCGATTTAGTGTTTCATACTGACATGATAGGCAGTCCTTTTTTTGTTATCAAGGCAGATAAGGAGATAGGTGAGAAAACAATTAAAGAAACAGCGGATGCAACTGTAACTTTTTCTAGAGCATGGAAATTAGGTATGCCAAATAGTTCTGTGTTCTACTGTAAGCCAGAACAATTGACAAAAGAAGCTCCTTCTGGAGAGTATGTGCCTAGAGGTGGTTTTATTACAAAAGGCAAGCTAGCGTATGTTGAGAATAATATAAGCTGTGCAATTGGAATTTATGAAGGACGTGTAATGGCAGGGCCTTTAGATGCTGTTAAAAAACATTGTGAAAAGTATGTTGAGATAGTGCAGGGAAGAGAAAAGGCAAGCGGTGTTGCAAAATATGCTCATAAGAAGATTGGCGGGAGTGTAGATGATATAGTTAGGGTTTTACCCAGTGGTGGATGTAAGGTAAAATGAAACCAGTCAAACCTGAAGTTAAGAAAAAGCTTGAAAATATAGAAAAAGAGAAAGGAGTTACTGTTCTTTTTGCTGTTGAAACAGGCAGTAGACTTTGGAGAATGAAAAGCAAGGATTCAGATTATGATGTAAGATTTGTATATAAGAGACCTCTAAAAGATTATTTGAAGATTCATAAACAACCAGACGTAATAGACCTTACGGAGGGGAATTTTGATTATGTTGGTTTTGATGTCTATAAGTTTACTGAACTTATTTTGAAGAGCAATCCTTCACTTATTGAGTGGCTAGAAAGTGATTTAATCTATTTTGATGATGGAAATACTAAAGAATTGTTTAGGAAGTTTGTTGAGAAACACTTTAACCCTGTTGCACTGTACCATCACTATAAAAGCATGTGTAGGCAGAATTACATAAAATACCTAAAAAGTGGCGAGAACATGACCCATAAAAAATATCTTTATGCGATGAGGGGGCTTATAAATGCAAAATGGGTTGCCAGATTTGGAACTGTTCCCCCTATTAATTTCAATAAGTCTATTGATAGTGTTGATGGAGTTCCTTCAGATGTTATTGGTAAACTAAAAGAAGTTATTGAGATAAAGAAAGAAGGCATGGAAAGCGTTAAGATTTCTAGGATACATTTGTTTGAATCCTATATTGAACTATTTTTGAGAGAGGATGATGAGGTTCAAAGCAGAAAAATAATTGATTATTCTGAATTACAAGAATACTTGTTTAATATCATGGGTGTTATGAAGCATTGAATGTTTGGAGGTATTTAATGAAATTCAAATGTATGCAGTGTGGGGAATGCTGCAGCCATATACGTGGAATGATTTCTAAGGAAGATAAGGAGTTTCTTAAAGAGTATTCTTATGGTAAATTGCCTTTAGTGAATCTATTTGAAGTAGAGAAGATGTCAATGCCTTTGTTTGATTTTGAAGCAAAGAGATTTAGAGAGTGGGAGAAAGAAAAGAAAATAGATGCTAAGATTAAGCCAGCTAAAGGGATTTTAGATTTAGACTCTGGGAAATTTATTGTTGTTAATTATTATATTGATTATGAAAGCTGTCCTTTTTTAGACAATAAAAAATGTTTAGTATATGATAAGAAAAGAGGTTTTGTTTGCAGATTTTTTCCATTTAATAGGGGGCCTTTTCTGGAAACAGACGAAGAATTGAAAAAAGATGGTATGTTTGGTAGCTGTGTTGCTTTGAAAGACATTTTGCCTGCTCTTGATGATAAGGATAGAAAAGAATACGTTAAGGAACTTCAGGATATATTTGGTGATGATTTATTTGATATGGTCCAGTTTGATCATATCAATGAATGGATAAATAAATTAATTGTTCAATTAATGAAAGACAAAAAGATAAGGCCTGCTATAAATTATCCTTACAATCATTTTATGAAAAGGGTAGAGAATTCTGAAAAGATAGATTTTCTTGATTTTCTGGTTGAAAAGGATGTGAAGACAAAGGAAGAAGTTTATAATTTGGTAAAAAGTTTTGATGATAATTGCGATGCTAAAGAGCTTCTTAGGCTAAGGGATTAGTATACTTATGGGGGTATTTGTGCTGTTTAGACGACAAAATATCGAAAATTTAATAAAGATACTTGATAACCTGTCTTTTTTGAGGCGATTTAGGGGGATTAAATGATAAGTGCTGAAGATATTAAGAGTGTAGAGGAAAATAGTGGTATTTCTAAGCTAACATTAATGGAGAATGCAGGTAGAGGCGTTTATGGGGTTATTAAGGAAAAATTTCCAGAATTAAAGGGTAAAAGAATCTTAGTTGTATGCCATCATGGTAATAATGGTGGAGATGGTTTTGTTGTAGCTAGATATTTAGCTGATGAATCAGAGACAGATATTTTGTTTGTTGGAGATGAAGGTAAATTCAAGGAAGAGGCTAAGACTAATTTTAAAAGAATAGAGAAGAACGAAAGAATACAGCTTTTGGTTGATTATGAGGCTATTGATTTTAATGATTATGATGTTATTATTGATGCTATTTTAGGAATTGGTATTTTGGGTGAACTGAAAGAACCTATCAAGTCAGTTATTGGTCTTGTGAATAGCTCAACTGCCTTTAAGATAGCAGTTGATGTTCCTACTGGGCTAAATCCAGATACAGGTGAAGTTGCAGAAGAGATGGTAAATGCGGATATAATAGCTACATTTCATGATGTTAAAAAAGGCCTTAGTAAGCTTAAGGATAAGGTAGTTGTTGTAGATATTGGTATTCCTAAGGAAGAAGCTAAATAGAGGATTAAACGGGCAAAGTCAACTCTTATGAGGTAAGATTTATTATCTTGTTCTGCTAAGAATAAAAACGAACGATAGCTAACATGCAAAATAGCTAATGCTATCGTTCGGAGACACAAAAATGTTAGTACAAACAG
>JAYEIZ010000276.1:0-8182 GCA_034660355.1 Nanobdellota archaeon | reverse complement strand
AGTGGGAAATTCTTATTAACTTTACTGCGGTGTTGAGATTTTGGCTTAAAGCAAGCCAAAGTTATTGGTTTTTATTGAGAACTTAATAAAATTAATCGGTGGAATATTGTTTTAGTGTGTTCTACTGATATAAGTCTTTCTATTTTGTAACTACTGTATGATAGGTATTAATTTGTGAAACTAGAGGCCAGAAATGTTTATAATTGCTTGTTGAATGAAACTAATCATATCGAGTTAGGTAATGATATTATGAAAAAGGCTAGAAAAGATTTGGACAGGATGCTGGAGGTTTCTTAGGGTTTTTTGGGTTGAGGATTTGTCGTCATAAAGCACATAGTGTTAACTATAGAATGACCTATAGCTGGAAGAAAAAGCATTAAGAACATCTTTTACTTTTTGTTAAGTTTAATGATTAGCGTGTAATAAAATATAATCGTGCATCTGGAAGTTTTTCTTGTACCTCGGATAACGCGCCTTCAAGTGTTTTGAGATCGATGGGATCAACACAGTTAGACTCACGGAGGACTAATTTTCCAATATAATTGTTAATATCCCCTCTAGTACCGAATATTAATGCATACCGTTCTTCTCTTCCAGAATCATTTAGAAATCTAACACTATCAATCCCTTCTCGTTCTAATTCACCCTCATTATCCTCAGTACGATGATCCATCCGTCTCGAACTGTTCTCAATAAAACCGAGTTCTTTTAATTTTCTTGATAGGATCTCGGTATGGTCCTCTTGTCCTTCAGAACCATATTCGTTTCTACTAAGTGGAAATCTTACTCCGGCTATTATGACTGGTTCGTAACGCATTTTATATCACCTTGATTTTACCATTCTAAAATAGAAAACTTTATATAGTATTTATACTTAATGTAATTATAATTACAAATTTAATAAAATAGTGTAAAATGGTAAACATATCATTATTAGTAAAAGAATATTTGGATAGCAAACCATTCATTCAAGAAGGGCTGTATAAGGGATTAATTGGTCACGGCTATTTGGCTCAAGAATTAACTCCTTACATAGAAAAAAGACTGAGCAAGAAAATTAAACCTTCTTCTGTCATGATGGCTATCAGAAGATATGCTGAGAATCTTTCCAAAAAGAAATTTAATCAGTTTGAACTTAAAGGCGATATTGATATAACCCTTAAATCAAATTTATGCGAGATAACTATTATAAAATCTCCAGGAATATTTTCAAAAGTGAATAAGCTTTACGAACTTATTGATTTTAATGAGGGAGGAATTTTAAATATCATTCAAGGAAATTATGAGATAACAATTATTACAAACATGAATAATAAAAAGAGAGTATTAAATTTGTTTAAGAATGAGAATATTAAAAAACTAGATGAAGGGCTTGTAGCAGTAGCATTAAGATATCCTATAGAATATTTTGATGTTCCTGGATTAGTGTTTGCTTTTGTAAGGGCTTTAGCCTGGGAAAATATAAATATCTGTGAATATGTTTCCACATTAACAGAATCAATATTTATTCTATACGAGAAAGACGCTTTAAACGCATATAACGCATTCCAGAATTTATTAAAGAAAGCCAAAAGACAGTAACTTTTTCTTCCCTCCCATTCTAAAAAAAAGACAAATCCTTAATTGTGTATAATCTGTGTAGGCGCCGATGTGAGGATGTTTAATGATTAAGAAGTATCCCCCTTCTGATACTCTTACCCTCTAATATTATTATTATCACTTCTCCCAAACATTTATATAGTTTTTATTAAGACTTTTTGTTCTATGAACCGTAAACAGGTATTGAATAAGGCATTTCAGAGAGGACATTTGCTTTCTACAAAGAATAATCTCTATAAGAATTGGATTGATAAGTTTATTGTTGATGAAATCAAAGGAGATGTTGGAGATAAAGGGGATATTACCTCTGATTCTGTTCTGAAGAATGGAAAAAAAGTAAAAGCTCTGGTTTATTCAAGATCAGATGGAATTGTTGCAGGTATTGAGGAAGTTTGTTGGCTTTTGAGAAAGAATAAGGTAAAAGTCAAAGAATTAAAGAAGGATGGCAGAAGGATAGTTAAGGGTTCTGAATTGTTAATGTTAGAAGGTAATGAAAAGAACATTCTAAGGCTAGAGAGGTCTGTTTTGGATATCCTATCAAGGATGTCTGGGATTGCGACTTTAACTAATGATTTAACCATGCATAAGGTAGGGATTGCTCCTACAAGAAAAACACAATGGCGCTATCTAGATAAGAAAGCTGTCTATGTAGGTGGTGGGTTGACCCATAGGTTAGCATTATGGGAGTCTATATTGATAAAAGATAATCATTTAAGTGCTTTAAAGAAGGAACAGAAAAACCAAACGGTTTTTCCTACTTCAAAATCTAACGATTTTGAAGAAAAGGTTAGTGATGTTATTGAAGTTGCTTTAGAGCGAGCATGGAAAAAAAGGAAAAAAGGTATATTTGTTGAGATTGAAGTAACTAATGGTAGTGATGCGATAAAAGCTGCACAAAAGTTTAAGGAGTTGCAATCAAAAAACAATAATACTCCTTGTTTGATAATGTTAGATAACCTGAGTGGAAGATCAATGAAGAATATAATAAGAAAACTAAAAATAAAGAAATTGTATAATCATGTATTGATTGAAGCTTCTGGTGGAATTACCCCAAAAAAGATAAAGGAATATTCTAAAAGTGGAGTTGATGTTATTTCATTAGGATATTTGACAACTTCATCACAATCTTTGAATATAAAGTTGAGGGTGATGTAGATTAAGATAGGAGTAATAGGTTGTGGGGCGATTGGTTCTGTTTTATGTAAATATATTGATAGGGAACTGAAAGATTCTAAGCTTGTGGCGGTTTGTGATACTGATAGAGAAAAAGCAAGTGACGTTGTTAGCTCGTTGAGAAAGAAACCAGTAATAACAAATGTAAATAGATTGATAAAAAAATCAGACATGGTTGTAGAGGCTGTAAGTCCGTCAATCATAAGGCAATTGTTAAAAAAATGCATTAGACATAAAAAACATCTGATGGTGATGAGTGTTGGTGGAATAGTACAGAATATGGATTTACTGCCGAAACTTACTGCAAGACTGTTTATTCCTTCTGGTGCTATATGCGGTATTGATGGGTTGAAGGCAGCAGACATTGGAAAGATAAAATCTGTTTCAATTACATCAACAAAGAATCCAAAAGGATATGATGGTGCGCCTTATATTATTAAAAAGAATATTGATGTTAATAAGATAAAAAATAAAAGAGTAATCTTTGAAGGAAATGCTCTGGAAGCAATAAATGGTTTTCCTAAAAATGTGAATGTTTCTGCAATACTAAGCTTAGCAGGTATTGGCCCGAAGAAGACTAAGGTAAAAGTAGTGGCTGACCCTAACACAAAAAAGAATACTCATGAAATAGAGATTGTTGGAAGTTTTGGGAAATTAACAACAAAAACAGAGAATGTAATCAGCCCATTAAACCCTAAAACTTCGCATTTAGCAGTTCTTAGTGCTTGTGCTACTCTAAAAAGATTGGCTGGATATGTTAAAATCGGCACTTAATAGTGATTCGATAACTTTTTATATATTCTCTAATTCTATTGAAAAATCATGTATGAACTTATAATTTGTGAGAAGCCCCAGGCTGCTTCAAAAATAGCTGCAGCTTTAGCAGATGGGAAAGCAATTAAAGAGAATATGAACGGGGTTCCATATTATAAAGTAACAAGAGGGAAAAAGGATCTTGTAGTTGGGTGTGCTGTGGGTCATTTGTATGGGTTAAATCAAAAGAAAGGCGAGAAGAAATGGGCTTTTCCTGTTTTTGATATACAATGGGAGCCAGCACATGAAACAAGAAAGAATGCTGCTTTTTCTAAGAAGTACCTTACTACATTAAAGAAGCTTGCTAAGGATGCTAATGAATTTACTGTTGCAACAGATTATGATATTGAGGGAGAAGTGATAGGGCTTAATGTTGTAAGGTATGCATGTAAGAAGAAAGATGCAGCAAGGATGAAGTTCTCTACATTAACAAAAGATGATTTAATAGAGGCGTATGAGAAAAAATCAAAGACATTAGACTGGGGACAGGCTAATGCTGGCGAAACTCGCCATTATCTTGATTTTTTTAATGGTATTAATTACAGTAGGGCTTTAACGTCTTCAATAAAAAAAGCTGGTGCTTTTAAGATAATGTCTACTGGGAGGGTGCAAGGGCCTGCTTTAAAGATAATCGTAGACAGAGAAAAAGAGATTAAGGCGTTTAATCCTATTCCATACTGGCAGATACACTTAGATGGGAATGTTAAAGCGCAAGATATTGAAGCATGGCATAAAGAGGACAAATTTTGGGAGAAAAAGAAAGCAGATACTGTAATGAAGAATGTTAAAGGGAAGAAAGAAGGGGTTGTTGATAAGCTTGATAAGAGGCAGTACAACCAAGCTCCGCCAATGCCGTTTGACCTCACTACATTACAAACAGAATCTTACAGGTGTTTTGGAATACAGCCTAAGGACACATTAGCTATAGCCCAGGACCTTTATACTTCAGGATTTATATCTTATCCAAGAACATCCTCGCAACAATTAACACCTAAGATAGGATATTCTAAGATTTTATCATTATTATCTAATCAGAAAGAATATAATGAATTATGCAAGAAGCTGATGAAGGGTAAACTTGAGCCAAATAATGGGAAGAAAACAGATCCTGCACATCCTGCTATTTACCCAACAGGGATTACACCCCATCTAGATGATCGGATGGAAAAGATATATGACCTTATTACAAGAAGATTCATGGCAACTTTTGGTGAGCCTGCAGTAAGAGAAACAATGAACTTAAACATAGATGTTAATAAGGAGATTTTCATTGCAAAAGGTACAAGAACTGTTGAACGAGGATGGCATGTTTATTATGGATCTTATGTTAGGCTAGAGGAGATAGAGCTTCCTGCTGTTAAGAAAGGAGATGTTGTAAAGATTAAAAAAATAGAAAGCTTAGAGAAGCAAACAGAACCTCCAAAAAGATATACTCCTGCATCTATCATCAGAGAACTTGAAAAGAGAAATCTAGGTACAAAAGCTACACGCGCAAGCATTGTAGACACATTATTCCAAAGGGGGTATGTTCATGGAAAAGCTATTGCTGCAACTGAACTCGGGATAAGAACAACAGAAACATTAGAGAAGTATGTTCCTAAAATACTTGATGAAGAGATGACCCGACATTTTGAGCTGGAGATGGAAGAAGTAAGAGATGG
Source organism: Nanobdellota archaeon (assembly GCA_034660355.1). GTDB lineage: Archaea > Nanobdellota > Nanobdellia > Woesearchaeales > JACPBV01 > JAYEIZ01. The sequence goes on along the minus strand of JAYEIZ010000276.1, from coordinate 2,936 downwards.
AAAAAAGAAAGAAGAGGTTGTCTTAGAGGATTCTAAAAAAACAATAACAAAGATACTTGGCCAGTTCAAGAAAAATGAAAAGAAGATTGGAGATGAGTTATTAGGCGCTCACAGGGAAACAAGAGATAAGATGACTACACTCGGGAAATGCCCTAAATGTAAAGAAGGGGTTTTACAGATAAGGAAAGGTAAGTTTGGTGCTTTTGCTGCCTGCAATAAGTATCCTGATTGTAAGACAACTTTCTCGTTGCCTAATGGCGTAAAGATTGTCCCAGCTGATAAAACATGCGAGATTTGTGGATTTGTCATGGTAAAGAAAATCCTCGCAAAGAAAAGACCCCAGGATTTTTGTTTGAATCCTGACTGTAAATCAAAACATGTTGAAGGAGAAGATGGAAAATTAGCTAAAGATATTGCAAAGGGCAATGTTGAGAAGAAATGCGATAAATGTGGAAAGGGTAATATGGTACTTAGGAAATCTATTTATGGCAGTTTTCTTGGGTGTGATTGCTACCCTAAATGTAAGAATATTGAGAAACTGGGAAATAAAGATAAAAATTCAGATAAAACTGATTAAAAAGAGATTTAAACTAGATTTTTTATGTTATGTATTATATCTGTTTGTGTCATAATGCCTGTTATTTTATTTTCTTTTCCAACAATTAATTTTTTGATGTTTTTTTTCTTCATAATGTGGGCAGCTCCTATTATTGTAGAATTTTCATTAGTCTTTATCAGTGGTTTAGACATCACATCTTTAGCTTTCATCTTCATAAAATTCTTTTTTCCAACAACAAAGTTTTTAACAATATCTCGCTCAGTTATAATTCCTTCAGCAACATTATCTACTGTAAGAACCACTGATCCCACATTCTCTCTTACCATAAGATCAATTACATTTGAGATGTCTTTATTGTAATCCAGATACAATATGCCTTTAGTCATTACGTTTTTTATATGGAAGACTTTAATTTTTTCTTTTTTTAAGTGAAGTTTACCAACATTGTTTATTATGTCAGTCATTGTAACAACCCCTATTATCTCCTCATCATCATTTGTGACTGCTAGTTTTTTTATATTCTTTTCACTCAAAAAACTGCATGCATGAACTACTGTTGCATTTTCATCTATACAGATTATTGGTTCTGACATAATATCATCTGTTTTTGTACTAAGGATGTTTTTTTGACCCATCACGCAGTTATGCGCAATATCTCGCTCTGTTATAATACCTAGTGGAATCTCTCCCGCTTTGATAATAACAGAACCAATATTATTCTTATACATCAATTTAGCAACATCTAAAACAATATCATCAGTCTGGGCAGATAATATCTTCTTGGTCATGATGTTCTTTACTTGAATAGATTTCATAGTATCACGTTAAAACGATTATATGTTAGTCTGATATTAACCTCTATTTAGTTTTTTCTATTTATGAGCTATATAAATTCCATTAGTTAAATTAAGAGAAATACAAATATAAATTATAATTTCTTTGTATTTCTATACTTAGTAACAGCCATTTATTATAACTTAATTTAGTCCGCTACTAATTAAACAAAAAGAATAAAAACTGAGGGTGGTTCCTTTACTTGCATGAGAAAATTAATATTGTTTTTGTTCCTAATTCTTCTTGTAGTACCGATAATAGAGGCAAAGCAAGGCCATATGAAATTATTAGCTGTTAAGGAAGTGAATGATGATTATGAGGGAGCGATTGCTGATTTGTATCTGGAGATAAAAGATGGCACTGGACGAGTATTTTTGGATACGTTTCCTTTGACAAAACTAGATACTCAGATATCTACTAGGTTTGCTAAGGATGTTGCTTGCTCTTATCTAGATATGGATTGTTCTAATTATGATTTTATCTATACTATCAAGGCAGATTCCTCAATAGTAGCTGGACCATCAGCAGGGGGTGCTATTACTATTCTAACTGCTGCTTTGTTAGAAGATTATCAGCTAGATAATGGCGTCAGTATAACCGGAACAATAAACTCAGGAGGGATTATAGGAACTGTTGGCGGGATAAAGGAGAAGATTGATGCTGCTAGTGAAAATGGGATTAATAAGGTGTTGATTCCTGAAGGTGAAAGATTTGTTAAAGAAGATAGGAAGGTTATAGAGAAGACAACGATAACTATAGGGGGGAATAAAACTCGCGAGAATGCCTCGATAACTAACAAGACTATCGATTTAGTGGAGTATGGTAAGGAAAAAGGATTAGAGGTAATCGAAGTGTCTGATATAGGTGAAGCCTTGCATGAATTTACAGGTATTGTATTTGAGAAGGAAGAATACGAGATAAGCATTGATAAGGATTATGAGAGTACAATGTCTTTTTTAGCAAATAAGCTTTGTGATAGAAGAGATTTGCTGCTGGAGAAAGCTGAAACTTATGAGATATATGACTTAGAGGTTAATAGGAGTATGAAGTCTATATTGAACCTAACTTCCAGATCTAAATTGGCTCTTGAAAATGGCAAGGATTATTCTGCTGCATCATATTGTTTTGGGGCTAATGTGGAGCTAACATATATCCTGTTGTATTTAGAGAATAATACTGAAGAAGATATTGAAGAGAAGATAGAGATTATTGAAAGGAATACAAAGAAATTAGAGGGTGTTATTAATAAAAGAAAGAAGAAAACAGTTACAGATCTAGAGGCTTATGCTATTGTTAAAGAAAGATTGATTGAATCAGAGGATTATAAGAAGAAGATACTTGAAGAAAATATAACAAAACAGAGCATTCATGACCTAGCGTATTCTTTTGAAAGGGTTTATTCTGCATTTTCATGGGCTAATTTCTTTGATCATCGAGGACGCGAATATGATTTCAATAAAGAACAATTGGAAAATTCCTGCCATGACAAAATGGCAGAAGCAGAGGAACGCTACCAGTATGTTTCGTTGTTTTATCCTGCTTT
>JAYEIZ010000275.1:0-1827 GCA_034660355.1 Nanobdellota archaeon | reverse complement strand
TCACCTGTTACATAATTAGCAGTCTCGTCATAGACACCAATTTCACTGTTGAAATTAGCTCCTGTTAAGTCATTTGCCTTTAATTGATTTCCGTCTAGTTTTCCCATTCCTTAATCCTTTTAGAGAGGGCTTTTACACCCTCTCAGTTTTTAATTATGCTATGTACTCAACTTCTATAACATCTCCGTTAGAGAAGTCTGCTGTGCCTGCTTCTGTAATAACTCTATTTGAACCATCATCTGAAATAACAAACTCAGTTGATATAAGCTTGTTACCGTTTTGATAAACTCTTTTGATTGTAGAAGCAGTATCGCCACCAGTTAAAGTAACAGACGCATTATCAGCAACTGTAAGCTCTTCAACTGTTAAATCACCACCAGCAATAGCGTCATCTACATATTGAGTAGTTGAGATTGCCAAAGGAACTGTCCCGTCTGGTTGGTTTAACAACTGACACATATTTAAAGAAGCTCTTAACTGAACACCACTAGCCAAGTCATTATCGTTTACAGAAACACCGACAGTATTCGCACCGTTTCTAATACGGATACCAGTATGCCCACCATAATAATCTGCGTCTATACGAGTTGAACCTGTTTGAAAATGAAAGCCGTCCATATCAGCAAATTCAAAAGTATGTGAGAACCCACCATTAACTACTGTGTTTTGTGTTAAATTACCACCAAGAATAACATCAGAACCACTCATTGAAAGACCGTTTGACCCTCCAACTGCTCCAGGTCCATAAGCTTGTATATAAGCAAGGTCATCAGTTCCTACAATATCAGCACCTTTATTATTTGTTACAATCCACCCAGTATTGTCAAAAGATGTACCTTCTTGAATTGAAATTAAAAATGCTCCAACTTCATCTCCAACTTCCCAATGGTCAGCCCTTTCCCAAGCACCAGCTCTAACTATATAAAGCCCGTCTTCTGTAGCTGTTGTTTGTCCACCGAGTAAGACAAGGTCGCCGTCAACACAGTTAACACCGTCTACTGTTTGTGGTCCACTTATTGTTACATTCGTTGCAGGCGATATTGCTCTTGCATAAAACTTTTGTTTTAATCCTTCTAAGGCAGCATTAAACTGAGCCATATTCACAGCGTCATTATCTAGCACACCAGCTAATAACCCTGTAACGGTAGCGTTATTATTGCCACCAGTTAAGTTTAAATTAACCCCATCTAAAAAATCAGCTTCCAGCTTCTCCCAGTTAAGCGAGTTATCTAAAGCTTGCGTACTTAATCTTAATTGCATTACTTATTCTCCTTTTTTTTTATTTCCTTTGTTTCCAAAGGTTTTAATCTTAATAATACATCAATAACAGAGGCAGAATATTTGTATGGTATATTCTCCATATATTTAATCAATCCATCTTTCACCTGTTCTTCTATTACAAATACTTTTTTTTCTTCCATTCTATTCCCCTTTTAATATGAATATTTTACTTCTACTATATCTCCAGCCGTTATAATGTTTTGACTGTGTATTACAAATGTTATTCTGTTAGTTGTTAGCGTCCAGTCTATTGTGTTAGGTAAAGATAAACCATTATTTCTTACATCTGTTCCATAAGTATTATTAGGCGTATTTGCTAAATCAATATATCCATTTGTAATATCTGTACTTGTTATAGTAAAAGTTTCAGATGCTTTTGTCTCTGCTACACCACCACTTCCTATCAATTCCCAACTAGCAGGAAGTGTAGGATTAGCAATATCTATAAGCCAGTAAGTACCATTATTAGACCCGTCATTATGTACTATAGCTTGCATGTGATAGTATACATAAACATTACCATCATGTGCTTGTTGCTCAATAGGG
>JAYEIZ010000274.1:0-1830 GCA_034660355.1 Nanobdellota archaeon | reverse complement strand
ATGGCTAACAGGCATATCAAGAACTTCTTGAATTGTAATGTGGAGTCTATCTGCAACAACTAAAAGCGACCTAACATCTGGGTCGCTATTTACTTTTTTTCAGCTTCCTCGTGGCTAGTATCTAAAAGAATTTGATTTGCAATATTAGAGATAACATTAGTATCTGCTTTTTTTCTTAATGCAAATTTATCTTCTGGGCTAAAGGCTTTAATCATTTCTCCTTTGTCATTTTTGACTTGGAGTTTCATTATAAGCAAATCAACAAGAATAGTTAAATCTTGAAAGTTGTTAGATTTCTTAAAGATGATGTTTTTTTCTTCAAGGGTTAATGGCTCTGAATAGAATACACTAGCTTTACCATGCTCATCTTTCCACTCCTCAACTTCAATAGTGATAGTTTTAAGAGTTTCAAAATGAGATTTAACTCTATCAATAACTGACATAAATTAGGATTAGACAGTACCTATAGTTAATGCACCAGTTCCTTGAAAAGTAACAGTTCTTGAAACGATTGCGTCCATTGAGTTATTAACTGACATTCCTGTAACAATTCCAGTACCAGTAAAACTTCTGTCGCCACTTGCATTACCCTCTGGTAATAAAACAAATGAGATTGAAGCACCAGCAACTAAACTTGTTTGAGGTGTATCTGTTTCATCAAAGTGCATTTCTAATGTTCCAGAGAATGAAGTTCGACCAGCAACAAATGATTTAGTAGCATCTGTTAAAGCTGTATCTTCTACAACATCTCCTGTAGTTTCAAGTGTGAATGATGTTAGTTCCCCAACAGCAGTTCCACCAGCAGTAACTACGCCTTCTTTTCCGTGATGTGTTGCCATTTTTTATCCTTGTTAGATTTAGTTTGTTTAGTTTCTTTTTCTTGCTTATAGCCTAAAGTTAAAAAATGTTCAAGATTAGATTCATTGATAACAATCTCTGAATTACCTTTATATAATTTAATATCCTTAGCCATAAGTCCTTTTACAGTTTATCATCTTCTTCGTCAATATCTTCTTCATCTTCCTCAAAATCTTCTTCAAAGTCATCTGATACATCTTCTTCTTCCCAAGTACCATCTTCATCTTCTAAAGAGTTTTCTCTAATTTCTTCTACTAAGTCTTTTACTTCTTCGCAAAGCATAGACTCTTTATCGTGTAGCTTTTCGATCTGATCCATTTTCTTAGAAATTTTATCTAATAGTTTTTCGTTTTTCATATTTTATCCTATGGTGTTCCAGCTTGATATTCGTACATACACCTAATTGTCATTCTTATTCCACCAACAGGAAATAAAGAACCCTCGTCAGTTTCTACTTGTATAACTTCAGAATCAAGTGCATTACCATTTCGAGTAATATCAGTTTCTAATGCAGTTTCAATAGCTGTAATTAATTCATTTCTTTTTGTATCTATATTGGCCTCTGCACCTTTAACAAATCCAAGTATTACAAAATCTATCGTACCATGCCTAGTTTTAGCACCAGAACCTAATTCAGAGTCATCTCTATTTTCTTCTGATGTTTGAACTATTACTGCTGGATATTGTTGCTCTGATAACTCGTCTAAAATAAAAGGTTGTCTAGTTGCTTTTCTAATATCTGGGCTAGATATAGCAGATATAACTGACAATAAATTACTTGCTATGTTTTCTCTTACACTCATATTCTTGCTTTCCTAAATTCCTTTGCAACAAATCTGTTAAATTGTTTTCTTATTATATTAGCAGTTCTATCATTAAATCCAAAAAATTCCCTCTTATTTTTACCTAATACTTGATTAAATAATGCTCTTTGTAACATTTGAGAATTACTAAATCCTAATGTAATTTTAT
>JAYEIZ010000273.1:0-1833 GCA_034660355.1 Nanobdellota archaeon | reverse complement strand
GGTTTAGTCAATGTTTCAACCAGTCCCTGGATTTCTTCTTCTATCATTAAGAATAAAGTATGAAAGAACTCATATATAAATCTTTTGGTTTTGTAATCACTTAATAGTAGTTATAAATTAGGTTTTAGGTCCGCGCGCCACACTATAAACTCTCTCTAAAGGATTAGCTTTAGAACCAATAATAAGTTCATGGCTTCCCGGTCCAAATTGGAAATTCGGTGTGTAAAATGTCCCCCCTTTCCTGCCCAGGGATTTTTTAAAATGTACTGGCACTCCATCTAATGTTACAAGACCTTCCTCTGCTTTTTTTGCTACAGCCTCAACACCCATTCCAAATCCTCTCTTGAAAAGCGAGGGTATTCTTAATTTCCCTCCATGAGTATAATCATCTAGATTAATATATTTTAGAGGTTTGCCCCCTCTTCTAGTTGTTTCTTGCATTAATATTTCTTCCTGTAATTTGTAGACCTCTTCTAACCCCTCCCTGCCATGGTATTTTAGAACAAGATGCTTTGCAAGTCTTTCTTTTAGGTTTCTTGGATCATAAACGCTGCCATCGGTTTTCTTCTCATAAAGCATGAATTCGTATAAAACAGCTTGAGTAATGTCATCTTCTTTTCCAGCTATTATCTTAAGGGGCTCTTCTTTATCCCTATGATCTGCAATAATTGTGTAATCTGGCTTATAATCTTTTAAATGCAACTCGCCCCTTTTTCTTTTTTCGTGGCTTTTGATCTCCCTGTCTAGGGTAAAGATAAGATCCTTTAATAAATCAATATCTCCTGATTGAAGATATTTATTTTCTTTTAAGCCATCTCCATTTCCTTCCTCTATTCTTTTTAGGATAGTTTCAATGTCTCCGCTTAATCTAATCTCATTCTCCCTAACAATCCTTCCCCCATAGTCTTGGATTAGATTTAATCCTCCAAAAGCTGCAAATAAATCTCCTCTTTTATCTTCTGGGACATTCTTAAATATTTCTTTTTCAGATGTTAATAAGAGGTAGTAATCATAAACCAAATAGTCAGGAAGATTCATGATTTTCTGGTAGATTTCTTTTGGAGAATCATTTAATGCAATACAATTGTTTAAGCTTTTACTCATCTTCTCTTTCCCATAGATACCTACTAATAAAGGAGTAAAAAGCAGCATTTGACTTTCAATATCTAACTTTTGTTGAAGGCGCCTTCCCAACATCATGTTTATGAGTTGATCTTGGCCTCCAAGCTCCCAAGCACTGCCAATAGTGGCAGAATCTGTTGCTTGATAAATAGGGTAGGTAGTTTCCCCCCTAGTTAGTGAAGTGCTCACTCTTTTTTGGAAATCTCTTCTTTGCATAATGTCATATTCCTTAAAATTGAAGAGTAATTGATCAAGGCAATCTGCACGAAGGGGTTTCAGCCAGCTTGAGTTATAAATAAAATTAGTCTTACCTCTCCTCAATATTTTACTCACTTGAGATTCATATTCTGCAACATTGTTTCTTATTTCTTCGTAGGGGAGTGTTTTTCTTGCATCAGGTCGTCCGCTTGGGTCGCCGATTGCTGCTGTTAAATCTCCTATGATAACTGTTATATAACATCCTAAATCCTGGAATTCTTTTGCTACTTGTAATGGGACTGTGTGTCCTAAATGTAAATCAGGAGTTGTGGGGTCGATTCCAATCTTAAAGATTGCCTTATGCATTTGCCCGTAAAATAACTTTAAAGGATATTCAAAATCCCTCCCAGATTTCTGAAATAATAGATTATCCTTGATACGATTAACCAACGGGTTTGTTTTTTCTTTTTCTCTTAATTTATGATATATAACATCTTCACCAATTGTAAGTTC
>JAYEIZ010000272.1:0-1833 GCA_034660355.1 Nanobdellota archaeon | reverse complement strand
AGGTACAAACTCCTGCTTGATGAACCTTCCCGCCATGTCAAATGCGCCTTCTGTTATAATCAAGTGCAGGTGTGGCTGGAACTTCATATCTTTGCCAAATGGGTGAAATATCACTATTATTCCAACCGTAATACTTTAGCTTTCTGAAGCAATTTCTTGATTCATATTCTTGAGTATAGAAAAATTGATATATTAGATGTAGCTACATTGTAGCTACATGAATAAAAAACCAATTCAAATGCAAATGGAAGGGTATGAAGCTGTAGAGAAAACAGCTAAACTTAGTGGTAATGGTGCGCAGGTATATGTTCCTAAGCATTGGGCTGGTAAAAAACTAAAGGTCATATTAATAGAATGATTTCTAAAGAAGAAACTCAAAAACTGAAAGATAAAATAAAAGAGCTTAAAGAAGCTCTTGAGAAAGAGAAAGAAGCACATGAGAAAACAATAAAAGAATTCGAAGAATTCAAAGCTAAACATTCCAAAACCATCGCTAACTTACGAAAAGCAATGAACATCAAACCAGACTCTAAGAAAAAACCTATGCATTTAGGTGCTCCTAAATGTCATAAAGGATATGCAAGACATATTCCAGAAAGAATTGATTATGTCAAACAATTAATTCCCAAGAGATGCCCTCATTGTAATACCAAATTGATGGGAGAAACTCAGGAGATAAGGTACAGACATGTTACAGACATTAAACTAACATCTAAGGCTAAAACCACTCGTTATGATATTCATAGGAAGTATTGCCCTAACTATAATAAGCTTGTTGAGCTTGAAGCTCCAAACGTTCTACCACATGCAAGATTCGGACTTAATCTTATGCTCCTCGTTATGTACTTAAGATTAGGATTGAGATTGCCGGGCAATAAAGTATGTGCGTACTTTATGGATCTGTTTAATCTTAAGATTAGCGAGGGAGAAATTGTTGGAATCTTAAAGCAACTCGTAGTTGCTTTTGGAGATTATTATTGTTATCTTGAAAAACTAGTTAAATCAGCGAGACTAAAACATACTGATACGACATCGTGGAGAATTAATGGTAAAAATTATTTTGCATGGGTGTTTGTAGCATGTGGAATTGTGTTATACAAGATTAGGAAACGGAACAATTCAAAAGCTGCTTTGACTGTATTCGGAAGAAAACAAAAAAACATGATCTTAGTAATAGATAGGTTCTCAGCTTTGAGAGCATTGGCAGAGAAAGCAGGATTCTTACTTCAACTATGTTGGTCGCACATATTGCAAGATTCTAAAGAAATTGCCAGAGATTTTGGAGCTGAAGGAAAATATGTTCACAGGAAACTTAAAGAGATATATAATTTAGCAAACGAATTAGACCATAAAGGAACATCAGAAATGGTTGAACAATTGAAGGGAGAAATTTTTCAACTTACTCAAAGACATTATAAACATTTAACAGTATGGAAATTTGTTAAAAATTTATATTATCGAGATGGAGTGAATTTGTTTAGGTTTGTAACTAATCCAGAAATTGCCTCAACAAATAATATTAGCGAGAGGGAATTAAGAGCATTGGTGATAATAAGAAAGATAAGCTATGGTTCAAGAAGCAGAAGGGGAGCAAATGCCACTGTAATGTTGTTATCTATAATCCAAACATTAAGATTGCAGAAGAAAAGTGTGCTTGAAGGGTTACAAACTATCTTAAATAATCCTTCAGGATACTAAAGTATTACTTCCAACCTTTGCTTTATGTTTGCGCATAAGCTTGGGAAAATAGTCATTACAGGTATCTATAGCAGAATCCATGTAGGTCTTCCATAAAGGCCTGTCTTTTTGGAGATACGGCCAAATGATAGATGG
>JAYEIZ010000271.1:0-8279 GCA_034660355.1 Nanobdellota archaeon | reverse complement strand
TAGGAAGGAATAAGCTATGGAGTTTGATTAAACTCTTTCACGCAAATTGGATTTTTGGGAGACTTTACCAACTATTTAGCCTGATTACCCAAGATAATCAGAGAATCAATATTAACTAAACGGTATCAAAAATAACAATATTTATAAAGAAGTAATCCTAAAACCCAATAGGATATTAATAAAAGAGGTGGTTTTTATGCCAATTAGGGTAGCCATTAATGGCTTCGGCAGAATTGGAAGGCTGGCTTTTAGAGCTGCATTAAATGATCCAAAAATAAAAGTAGTGGCGATTAATGACTTAACTACTCCTCCTAAACTAGCACACTTATTAAGATATGATTCTGTGCACGGGCCATTCCAAGGGACAATAGAAGCAAAGAAAGATTCTATAAAAGTTAACAAGAGCAGCATAAGAATCTTCTCAGAAAAAGATCCCCCTACTCTTCCTTGGAAAAAATTAGGCATAGATGTTGTTATGGAATGTACTGGCTTCTTCAGGACTCGTCAACTAATGGAATTACACCTAAAAGCAGGAGCTAAAAAGGTCATATTAAGTGCCCCATGTAAAGGGGATAAAAAAGTTAAGACTCTTGTTATGGGAGTTAACGATGAAACATACAAAGGGGAAGACCTAGTTAGCAATGCTTCATGCACCACCAACTGCTTTGCACCATTAGCAAAGATAATTAATGACGCTTACCAAATAGATGGGGGAGTTATGACCACTGTACATGCTTACACTAGTGACCAAAGAATATTAGATGCCCCTCATGAAGACTTAAGAAGGGCAAAAGCAGCTGCTTTGAACATAGTACCTACATCTACTGGTGCAGCTAAAGCAATAGCAGAAGTGATTCCAGAGATGGCAGGAAAATGTACAGGTGCTGCAATAAGAGTTCCTGTTGCGTGCGGTTCAATGGTACATTTTGTTGCAGAGATAAAGGAAAAAAACATTAGTGTAGAAGATGTAAACAAGCTCTTCAGAAAAGCCGCTAAAGGAAATATGAAAAACATACTGGAATATAGTGAAGAAGCATTAGTTTCATCTGATATAATAGGCAATCCCAATTCATGTGTATTTGATTCACAATTAACAAGAGCAATAGATGATGAAATTATTGTCGTGGTAGGTTGGTATGACAACGAATGGGGATACTCCAATAGGATGATAGATATAGCCAAAGTAATTATGAAGGAATAAAGAGGTAAAAAATTGATTGAAGCTAAAGCAGATATATTATTTGAAGCATCATGGGAAGTTTGCAACAAAGTAGGCGGAATATATACAGTAGTAAAAAGCAAAGCTAACCTGATGAAAAGCCTTTACAAAGAATATTTCTTGATAGGGCCTTACTTTGAAGATAAAGCTAAAGTAGATTTTGAGCCTCAAAAGCCCCCAAACGACATCAAAGAAGTTTTTGATAAGCTAAAAAATGAAGGGATCATATGCCATTACGGAACATGGAATATAACAGGTGACCCATTTACTATCCTAATTGATTTCCAGGGAGCAATTGGAAGAAAAGATGAAATAAAGACTAAACTTTGGGAATGCCATAAGATAGATTCTATCTACGCTCAATGGGACTTCGAAGAGCCACTAATATGGGCATGGGCAGCCTCTAGATTAATAGAAGAGATAAAGAAAAAGAGGCCTAAAAAGAAGATTGTAGCACACTTCCATGAATGGTTAGCAGGATCCGCATTACTCCATCTAAAGATGAACAAAGCAAAAGTAGGAACAATATTCACAACCCATGCAACAATGCTAGGAAGAGCTATAGCTGGCTCAGACCAAGACCTGTATGGGATGTTAAATAACATGAATCCAGAAGAACAAGCCTATAATTACCATGTACAGGAAAAATTTCAGACAGAGCGTGCATGCGCCCATGTAGCAGATATATTCACAACAGTAAGTGAAATAACAGGAATAGAAGCAGAAAAGATACTAGGAAAAAAACCTCACATTCTAGTTCCTAATGGATTAGATATTGAAAAATTCCCAACAATAGAAGAGATAGCAATAAAACACGTAACATGCCGCGATAAGATAAGGGAATTCCTAACTTACTATTTTTTCCCACATTACTCATTTGATATAAACCATACAATGGTCATGTTCATAGTCGGAAGATATGAGTTTAGAAACAAAGGGTTAGACATATTTATCAAGGCCTTAGCTAAACTCAATGAGCGCTTAAAAAAAGAGAAGTCAAAAAGAACAATAGCAGCTATATTCTGGATACCTAACGAGATACATGGAACAAAGATAGAATTACTGGAAAACAAAAACTTCTACAGGCACATAAAGAATTACGTTCAATCACACTCCGATGATATCTTATCAAGAATATTATATGACATTGTATCACAAAAAGACATATCCAAGGATAAGCTATTTACAAGGGAGTTCATGTTAGACATAAAAAAAGACATCCTATCATTCAAGCGCACCAGCAATCCAAATTTAGTAACGCATAATCTAAATGATGAAGGCAATGACATAACAATAAGAACATTAAGAGAAAATGGCCTTGATAATAAGGAAAGTGATAAGATTAAAGTAATCGTAAACCCAGTATATCTAGACGGAAATGACGGCCTGATAGACTTATCTTATTATGATGCAATGGCTGGTTGCCATCTGGGAGTATTCCCATCTTACTATGAACCCTGGGGCTATACCCCCTTAGAGTCAGCTGCTTTAGCAGTCCCTGCAATAACATCAGATCTAGCAGGATTTGGAAGATTTATCCAGAATAAGATAAAAAACAAGATGGATGATGGCATATTTGTATTAGAAAGGTTCGGAAAGAACGAAGAAGACGTTATAAAAAATTTTTCAGACCTGTTATATGAATTCAGCCAAAGAAACCACCAAGAAAGAACAGAAAACAAACTAAACGCAAAAAAACTCTCTACCTTAGCATCATGGAGTGTATTAATTGAATACTACATTAAAGCTCATAACTCAGCTTTAGAAAAGATAAAGTAAAAATGGAATTAAGAAAAGATTATGTCCTCGATAGGTGGGTTTTCATAGCTGCAGATAGAAAAAAGCGCCCTAAAGAATTTAGAAAAGAAGAGGTAAAGGAAGTTGTAAAGACATGTTTCTTCTGCCCTGGAAGCGAACATCTGACTCCTCCAGAGATTGGAAGAATAGGAAACGAAGAAGGCTGGGAAATGCGATGGTTCCCAAACAAGTTCCCTGCTGTAAAACCTGAAGGCAATCCAGAAATAAAAAACAATAATTATTTCTTCACATCCTCATCTGCATATGGCCATCATGAAGTGATTGTTGAATCGAGAGATCACGAAAAACAACTTTGGGATCTGCAGGTAGAAGATATAAAAAAGATTCTTCACATATACAACGAAAGAATAACAGAATTAAGCAATCGAGAAAACATAAAATATGTAACAATCTTCAAAAACCATGGAAGAGAAGCAGGCACATCCATAATCCATACTCACACACAAGTTGTTGCATTAAATAAAGTTCCTCAATTGGTGCAGGATGAAGTAGACGCATCTAAAAAACACCAAAATTGCCCGTATTGCGGAGTGATAGAGACAGAAAAGACAAGCGACAGGAGATGTTTTGAGAATAACACCTTCGTTGCCTTTACACCATATGCATCTAGGTTTAATTTTGAGATATGGGCATTCCCAAAAAGGCACGTAAAAGAAATAAAAGAATTTAATGAAGGCGAATTTAATGATTTAGCAGATATCCTAAACAAGATATTAAGAAAACTTAAGGAGATAAACGCACCATATAATTTTTATATCCATTACTCTCCAAGAGGAGAAGACCTTCACTTCCATATTGAGATTATACCTAGGTTTGCGGTCTGGGCAGGTTTTGAATTTAGCTCCAATGACATAATAAATTCAGTAAGCCCAGAAGATGCAGCTCAATTTTATAGGGAATAAAATTTTGTAAAACAAAAAGAGGTGTTAGTATGAGTAAGAGTAATAAGTTTATTCTATGGTTTAATGAGATAGGTATACAGGATGTACCTTTAGTTGGTGGAAAGAATGCTTCTTTAGGCGAAATGTATCGCAACCTAACTAAAAAAAAGGTTAACGTTCCAAACGGATTTGCAGTAACCGCTTATGCTTATGATTACTTCATGGAAGAAGAAAAACTAAATGAAAAGATAAAAAAGATTCTGGGTAAAGTAAACCCCAATAGCATTCAAAGCCTGACAGAAAAAGGCAGAGAAACACGAGAAGTAATATTAAAGTCAGATCTGCCCCCCCCATTAAGAATAGAGATAATAAATGCGTACAGAAAGCTAAGCAAAAAATATGGAAAAAACACAGACGTAGCAGTAAGAAGCTCTGCAACAGCTGAAGACTTACCAGATGCATCATTTGCAGGCCAACAAGAAACATATCTGAACATCAGGGGAGAGCACGCATTGATGGATGCATGCAAAAAATGTTTCGCTTCATTATTTACAAACAGAGCCATACACTATAGAATTGATAAAGGATTTGATCATTTTAAGGTTGCCTTAAGCATCGGCGTACAAAAAATGGTTAGATCAGACCTATCTTCAAGTGGAGTAATGTTCTCTATTGACACAGAAACAGGCTTTAAAGATGTTGTATTGATTAATGGAATATATGGCCTAGGAGAAAATATAGTGCAGGGAGCTGTAAACCCAGACGAATTCTATGTCTTTAAACCTACACTAAAGAAAGGCTTTAAACCCATACTAAAAAAGACAATCGGCAACAAAAAAATGAGAATGGTCTACTCTCATGACAGCAGCAAACACACTACTAAGAATGTTTATACAACAGATGAAGAAAGAAAAAGTTTTGTCATAAGTGAAGATGAAATCTTAAAATTAGCAAAATGGGCCTGTATTGTCGAGGATCATTACAAAAAGCCAATGGACCTGGAATGGGCTAAAGACGGCAAGACAAAACAATTATTTATAGTACAAGCAAGACCAGAAACAGTACAAAGCCAGAAAGACAACAAGGTCTTAGAAGAATACAAAATCCAGAAAAAAGGCAAAGTAATAGCTCAAGGCAGAAGTGTAGGTGCAAAAATCGGCCAGGGAAGAGCTAATGTAATCAAAGATGTTCATGGCATCAATAAATTCAAACCAGGAGAAGTCCTAGTGACAGATATGACAGATCCTGACTGGGAGCCTATAATGAAGATTGCTTCTGGAATTGTAACAAACAGGGGGGGTAGAACTTGCTTTGATGGAAATACAAAAATCCTCACTAATAAAGGATTTATGACACTTAAAAACATCCATGAAAACGGATATGGCGGGCTATTGACATTGTCATTCAATAAAAACACGAAAAAGACTGAATGGAAGCCAATAATAGCATCAATGAAGAGGGAAGCTCAAAGAATACAAATCAGTACCTCACAAACAGGAAGAATCAAGGACAATACGCTCACTATAACATCTGACCATAAGATGGTCAACATAAGGGACGCTGAAATAGTAGACACTAAAATAAGAGAAATGCTTGAAAAAGAAGAAATGATCTGCATAGCTCAAAAGATACCTTCTCTTGAAGCTGCTACAGAGAAAGACAAGAAGTTTGCTTATCTTCTCGGGGGAATAATGACTGATGGCTCAATTTATCGGTCAAGAACTCATGGAGAAGTGCAGTTTATCCAAAAGAACACTCCAGAAAAAAAGCAGTTTATAAGGCATATGCAAAATTGCATGGCAAAAGTCTATAATAAAGGATTCGTCCCTTTTGAAAAAAAGTATTCCACTGGCATCATAAGGGGCAAAGAAGTAAGAGGGCAAGCAACTGCCTATAGGTTATATTCAAAACAGATTGCATATGAAATGCACGAACAAGAACAAAGCGTAGTAACAACATTATTGAAAGGGAGTATCCAGCTTTCGTATAGTTTCCTTGCAGGAGTAATAGATGGGGATGGCTCATTCTTCAATAACAGGATCCAGATATACATCTCAGAGCAAAAGCTATTAGAGGCAGTTGTTACCTCTTGCTTAAGGATTGGCATAGTCCCCCAAGTAACCAAGAATAGAAATGTATTCAATGTACAAATCGTTGAGAAACTAAGCAAGATCTTATCTTATACAAAGCGCGTAAAAGGCCAAGTAAATGAAAGAACAATAAAAACAAGATTCTTTGCAGCCAAACAACTGCTTAAAGAAAGCTTAAAGGGCCAATATAAGCTTAGAATAAACAAAAACCTCTACATCTCAGAGGAAGAACTTAAAAAAATAAATTCAGAAAAGATAAGCATTCTGCTCAGCAGCGACTTAAGGATGCATAGGGCCATAAACACAGGATTCTCAGATTATGGAGAAGTCTACAATATAACAGTTGCAGATAACCATACTTATACTGTATTTACAGAGAAACTAACGCCGGTAATTGTAAATAATTGTCACGCCGCAATCATCTCAAGAGAACTGGGAATTCCATGTATTGTTGGAACAAATGACGCAACTACTGGAGTAAAAAACAATCAAAAAGTTACTGTAAGCTGCGCAGAAGGTGAAGCTGGCTTTGTTTATGATAACTTTATGCCGTTTAAGGTAGACAGGCATAACCTAAAACACCTAAAAAAGCCAAATACGAAAGTAATGCTTAATGTTGGCAACCCAGAACAAGCCTTTGAGCATAGCTTTCTCCCAAATGAAGGCGTAGGCCTAGCAAGGGAAGAATTCATCATCAATGAATACATAAAAATACACCCTAAAGCACTAATTCGCTTTAACCAAATAAGAGATAAAGATGTAAGAAATAAAATAGAAGGGCTAACTCCTGGCTATAAAGACAAATCTAAATTCTTTATAGATAAATTAGCACAAGGCGTAGCAACAATTGCAGCTGCTTTTTATCCTAAAGACGTTATTGTAAGGATGAGTGATTTCAAAAGTAATGAATACGCTAACCTGATTGGAGGAAAGCTCTTTGAGCCTACAGAACATAACCCTATGATTGGATGGAGGGGTGCATCAAGATATTACTCTGACTACAAAGATGCATTCGCCCTAGAATGTAAAGCCATGATAAAAGTAAGAGAAGTTATGGGCCTAAACAATGTAAAATTGATGATTCCTTTCTGTAGGACAGTTGAAGAAGGGAAAAAAGTACTAAAGGAAATGGAGAAAAACGGTCTTAAACGTGGAAAGAACAAATTAGAAGTATATGTTATGTGTGAGATACCTTCTAATGTGATTTTAGCAGACGAGTTCGCCGAAATATTTGATGGATTCAGTATAGGAACTAATGATCTAACGCAACTTACCCTTGGATTAGACCGTGATTCAGAGCTAGTAAGCGACGTCTACGATGAAAGAAACCAGGCAGTAAAGAACCTAGTAGCTACAGTTATTAAAAAAGCCAAAGCCAATAAGAAAAAGATAGGGCTATGTGGTGAAGCAGGAAGCATACCTGAATTTGCTCGCTTCTTAGCTGAGTGTGGTATAGACTCTGTCTCTGTTGTACCTGATGCAGCTATCAAAACAGCCCTTACATTATTAGAACAGGAGAAGAAACTAAAGAAAAAACACTAAAAAACACAATAACACAAACATTTATAAATCACTCTTTTTTCTTTTCAGTAATGCAAACTAAACCATCGGCCATTGGACTGATAATACTGTGCACTGCCTTTACGTCTCTAGCACAGGTATTCTACAAAGTAGGAGCAGATAGATTAAAGTTTGATTTCTTCAGCTTAATCACAAACTATCCTTTGATTGCAGGAATGACACTCTACATCATAGGGGCAGCGATAATGATATATGCATTTAAAGGGGGCGAAGTATCTGTACTATACCCGATTATTGCTACAAGTTACATATGGGTTAGCTTACTATCTTTATATTTCTTCAATGAACTTTTAAATTTATTTAAAATACTGGGAGTACTCACAATAATAGCAGGAATCATATTCATAAGTTTAGGTTCAAAACAAAAAGAGACAATACAATATACAGAGGCATTATAATGGCAACAGAGCTTTGGGCAATATTAGTAGTACTATCCGCATCCTTCTTAGGCTCCTTTGGGCCAATATTACTAAAAAAAGCATCAGACAATATATCAATTAAGATTAAAAGTATAATAAAGAATTATTATCTTATGGGAGGGTTTGCATTATATGCAGTAGGAACAGTACTCTTCATACCCGCCCTAAGGGGGGGAGAGTTATCAGTGCTTTACCCATTAGTTTCAACAACATACATCTGGGTAAGCCTATGGTCTACTAAATTTCTAGGTGAAAAGATGAACAAGAATAA
>JAYEIZ010000270.1:0-8312 GCA_034660355.1 Nanobdellota archaeon | reverse complement strand
AAAGATTGAACAGAGAAATTAAAAGAAGACTGAAGTGGTTTAGTACCTTTCAAGCTTTGGACAGTGCCAAAGCTTTCTTTGGGTTGTGGTTTTATCACCACAACACATAGTACTTGACTTCATCCTAATTAAACAAAAACTATAAATAAGAGTTATCTTTGAAGTTTATTATGGTCAGCCAGCACGAAACAATAAACCATCTTAATAAGGAAAAGGATTATGAGGATGGGCTTGCAGAGAAGTTGACTCATTATTTTATACATTGTTTGGATGATATTTCTGTTTTGACAAAAGAGGAGAAAGAAAAGATAGATACGAACCTTACTATTATTATGCATGAATCTATGAAGCATAGTGTTATGTTTGCTGAATTGATACAAACGGTGGTTATGAATGGAGAGGATGACTACTAAGGAAGAATTGATTGAAAGGCTAAAGGATGTTAGGTCTGTTGAAATACAGGCCAGAGATCATTATATTAGAGATACAACTACTTTTAAGCATGTTCATCTAGTGCATACAATAAAAGAGATTAAAGAGGATGAAGATAGACATATAGCTCTTCTTGATGAACTTATACAGATGTTAGAATCATCTTAGTTTAGTTTTCTTACTTTTAGATATATCTTGATTAATAGATATACAGCAATAGGGATAGCAATTAGGGTTATAATATCCTGGATTCTGTCAATGGTTTCAAAGATATCCATCAATAACCCTCAAATAGAATTTTTTTATTATCTTTAATTAATATTGTTCCTTCTCCTTTTTGTACTTCTCCTACTATTTGTGCTTGTTCACCAAACTTTTCTGCTATAGAAAGTGCTTTGTCTGCATCCTTGCTATCTACAATCATGAAGAAACCCTGGCCCATGTTGAATTTCTTGTACATCTGCTCATCTGTGAATTTAGATTCTTTTTGTACTAAGTCAAATATTGGTTGAGGTTGAATGGGGTTGTCTATTGAGAACTGGAATCCTTTCAGCCTGTTGAAGTTCTTTAGGCCGTATCCTGTGTTGTTAATGCCTACAACTTTCATTTCGTTTGCTATTGCTGCAACTGTTTTGGAATATATCTTAGTTGGTTTTAGTATTGTTTCTCCAATAGTTGAGTTTTCGAATTTGTCATCTAGTTTGAAACTTCCCGTGTAGTTTTTCTTGAATTCTGGTCTTGTCTCAAAATCACCATTTAACAACTTTAATCTTAAGTCAGTATACCCATTTGAGTGAGGACCAGAACTTTTTAATGCTATGATCTTATCACCAGCTTTTACTTGGGTGTTTAGATCTTCTTTTTTTATGAATCCGATCATTGCTCCTGCAATATCAAAGCCCATTCCAGGCTTTAATCCAGAGATTAATTCATCTACTGAAGCGGTTTCTCCTTTTCCCATGTTTATATGGATAGAGGATCTTAATATATCACCTACTTCAGACATCTCTAATCCTTTTACAATACCGTTCATTAAATCTCCGGTTAGGCCCTTTTCCTGAAACTCTGATTGAACGGCAAAATAGTCAATAAATATGAAAGGTGAGACTTTTCCTAGGGTTGCTAAGTCGTTAGAATTCATAGCAACTAAGTCAATCCCAACTGTATCGAACTTTTGCATTGCTTCTGCTAAGATTAGTTTAGTACCAACACCATCTACTCCACAAGCCATTAAGTGATCTGGGAAAACTTTATCGTTTTCGTATAATTCAGCAAACATACCTTTAGAGATAGAGTGCATATTTCTCTTTAAGGAAGAAGGGATAGCTTTTTTTATGGCATCAACTGCACGAGCTTCTCTTTTTTGATAATCTGTAGAGTCCGAACGAAGAGAGGAATTTACCTGATTAGGGAAATCTTTCTTTTTCCCGTAATCTATTTTGTCCATAGAGAATAAAAATTAATTATTGTTTATAAAATTATTGGATTCTTAGTTCTTTTTCCCAAAACCTGCAGATCTTTTCTACTTTCTTTGAAGATATTCCAGTGTATCTTTCAGGGTTTTTTAGAACCTCTATCTGCTTTTTATTGAATTTTGTCAGGTAATGTTCTAGTTCCTTGTCCTTGAACAATAATTCTCTGAATGGCTTTTTTGTTTGCTGGCTTTTTAGTGTTAATTCCCTAACATATTCATGTGCATCAGGATGATTATGTGCAGCTAATAGGATATAAGCTGGTTCTGCAACTATCATCTCTTTGTTCATATCAAAGTTTTTCTTTAGATTTACTTTGTCTACTACTAGTTTGCTCATTGTTCTCCCTAATCTTGTGATAGATACATATAATCCAGCTAATGTCTCTGGAACAAATCTTGATGAAGCAGAGTTTGTTAAATCTCTTTGATGTTCACAGATCTGATCCATGTATAAGGTAGACATTCTTGGCATGAATTCTTTCCACATTGATTTTACGTTTTCAAAGTTTATAGGGTTTCTTTTATGAGGCATTGTTGAGCTGCCAACTTGTTTTTTCCCAAATGCTTCTGCAACTTCTCCTATTTCAGATCTTTGTAAGTGTCTCATGTCATCTGCTAAGTTAGCTAGGACGCCAAAACAAGATGTGATAGCATGTACAAAGTCTGCCATATATTCTGATTCTACTACTTGGGTAGAGATTGGAGATGGTTTTATCTTTAGTTCGTTTAATACTACTTTTTCAAAATCTTCAGGGTCATCGAAGAAAAGGTGTGAAGCGTTATATGCACCTACTGCTCCTGCTATCTTTCCTCTTAAGTTATTAGCGGATTTTTGGATTGCCTTAATCCTTGCGCCCACTCTTGAAACATAAAGCGCAATTGCAAAACCAAATGTTATTGGTTCTGCGTGCTGGCCGTGCGTTCTTCCTATCTGTAATGTATCTTTTTCCCTTATTGAAAGGTAGATTAATGTTCTTTCTAGGTTGATAAGTGCAGGGATCAATACGTCGTTTGAGAAGTCTTTAAAACGTGCTGCGTCTGCAGAGCACATTATATCATGGGAAGTAGTGGTGAAATGTATGTATGGCTTTGCTCTTTCAGAGACTCTTCTTCTTATTGAATTTGCTAATGCTCTTATATTATGCTTAATTCTATCTTCTTCTATGTAGATTTCCTGAGCTGTTACTTTATTTGCTGCTTTTTCAACTTCATCAGCTATAGCCTTACTGCATACTCCTTTTTTTGCAAGAGCTTTTGTTAATGCAGCTTCAACTTTAGCTAAATACCTTACTGCGCCTTCCTCAGAAAGGTAAGGCCTTAGCTTTTCCTTTGTTTTTTCACTTCTCCCATAATATCTAAAATCTAGTGGAGATATATTGTCAAATAAAGCAATAATCTCATCATTATCCTTAATCTCCTTTGTTTCGATAAGATTTTCAATATGCTTTAGAATTTTACTATTCCTATTCAGCCTTATTATCTTCTTATTCTTATCCTTGATTTCATTAATAATATTATACTCTTTAAACAATTGTATCGCACCATGAACCTTAGCAGGAGATATACTCAGCTTCTCAGCAATCTCCCTTATATGCATACTCTCGCTATGCAGCAGGTTTAGAATCTCAATATTCTTCTTAGTTAGTATCTTATCTGGTTCCATTATTATCACCCTAAGAAAGAAAAACGTTCATTATTTATAAATTTTTCTGTTGTTTACTAGTTATATTGTATTTTTTTAATTAACATAACTTATACCTTAGTTAAAAGTAAATCACTCTAAAGTAGTCAAAAAGACAATATTTATATATACCATTCTAATTCAATCCTATTATGGCTGAAAAGATCACTAGAAGGGATTTCTTACAAGTGACCGGTGCTCCATTGATTGCCTTAGCATTTCTAGGATGCGATCCAGCCCCTAATTACGACAATCATCCGGCAGATATGGTTCTTCAGCAATTACTAAGAGAAAAATATGGGTTTTCTCCTGAAGACTGGAATGGCAGCAGAGGTATTGGCTTTTTTCCTGATGGACAAGATATGAATGTAGGTATTGGTCTAGGGGGCATATTAGCTGAAATTTCTCTTGATACTAATGGTAATGGTAAGAACGATAGAGTTATCACATTAATAAACGAGTTAGGTAATCTAGGTATTGCTACTTTTGATTATAGTGATACTGGCGAGGTTATATTTGGTTTTGATGATAACCTGGATGGCATCCCAGAGAAGATAAATAGGATATCTCTTGACGATAGGGGAAGAATAAATATGGTTAAATTCCATGAGTACACTACAAGAAAGGAGAAGGCATCAGCTATATTTGACCCCAATAACACTTCTAAGTTACTTCCAGTAGATTCATTAGAGGCAGGTGTTAAACAAGTTCTTTTTGAAAATACTTATGCACATGGAATTGAGTATGGGAGAAAAACTGCAATTATAAAGATACTTCCTTATCGCCCAGATGAGAATTTTGTTACTTATTCATTGAATAGAAGAAATAATAGGATTGAGGTAAATACTAAATACCCTCAATTCGACCGTAAAACTATCTGGGTTAATCCGGAAAATAGTAAAATATCCTGGATATATCATACCTTTGCAGATCGCAATTTTCCCGGACTTATTTATGACAGGACTACTTATCTTTCACATGAAGGAGACAGTAGAATAAGAAAAACTTCTGACTTTGAGTCTGCAAAGAGTTTTGATAAGCATTCACGTGAAGATTGGATTGCACTCCTAAATAGAAATCCTGGCATGGTTCTTGAATGGGAGGATGGACGGAAAGTTAAGCATACGCAGCATCCTGTTGGACATCTAAGGGAACACTCTTGGAATAGAAACGCAGAAGGAAACACAGACACGTATGCAGGGCCTGGAAAATCACTTCAAGTGGTCTATGATAATAACATTCCTGTTAGGGTAGTGATGGGAAATGATGTTTTTAGATTTACCCTAGAAAATAATATATTGCGTTTAGAAAGATAAATATTTCTTCACTTTTTTATAACATTAAGAACCTTACTATGCACTTTACCATTAGTCGCTACATAGTCCTCTATCTCAGTAGTCCATCTATCCCCCTTAAGGTCAGTTACCTTGCCGCCAGCTTCCTCAATCATAAGCAATGCAGCGGAGTGATCCCATGGGTTAGAGCCAAAATCAATGCAGACTCCTGCTTTTCCCTCAGCAACCAACAGGTTATTGTATATTGCAACACCCCATGCTCTGATTCCCCATACCCTTTTGCTTAGGTTTCTTACCATCTTTATTTTCTTAGTTGACTCTCTCTTAAAATCAGAGTCAAAACAGACCATGCATTTCTTAAGATCCTTATCACGAGAAACAGAAATACGCTTTCCATTACAATAAGATCCTTTGCCTTTCTCAGCCCAGCAAAGCTTCTCAAGCACAGGCATGTATATCACGCCCAAGATAATCTCTTTCTTATATTCAAGTGCAATAGACACGCCAAACAAAGGATTGTGCATTATGAAATTATGGGTTCCATCAAGTGGGTCAATAATCCACCTGTAATCAGAATTCTTATTGCTTCCTCCCAGCTCTTCACAGAGGATATTATGTTCCGGAAAAGCCCCGGAAATAATCCTTCTGACAGCTTTTGTGCTTTCAAGATCAGCTTTTGTAACAAAACTCTTATCTTTCTTCTGCTGCTTTGCAAACTTGCCTTTATAGTACTTAAGCTGTATCTTACCAGCTTCTTTTGCTGCTTTTAATGCAACGCCCTTATAGGTAGCCGGCATTTTTCAAATTTCCCTCTATCCTCAAAGAAACATCCCCAACTTCAGCTTCAAACTCCTTGCCAGTTATCATCTCAAAGAGCTTTATGTAGCGTTTGCTTAGTTCAATCACTAGCTCTTTTGGTGCATCTGGAAGAACATCGTCTTTGTATGGGTCGCAGTTTTCTTTGAACCATAATCTTAAGAATTCTTTGTCTATGTTTTCTGGCTCTTCATCTTTATTGAATTTTTCTTCGTAAGACTCTTTTATCCAGTATCTTGAAGAGTCTGGAGTGTGTATTTCGTCTATTAGGAAGATGTTGCCTTGTTCATCATAGCCAAATTCATATTTTGTATCTACTAGTATTAATCCGTTTTTAGCTGCTATCTCTGTTCCTCTTTGGAATAGTTTTAATGTTTTGTCTGCTACAAAATCCCATTGTTCCTGAGTCATTAGGCCTTTTTTAACAATCTCTTCTGCAGATATCTTTTCATCATGTTCGTCTGATTTTGTTGTTGGAGTTATAATTGGAGTTTCGAACTTTTGGTTCTTTTTTAGTCCTTCTGGTAGCGTGTTTCCGCAGAACTCTCTTTCTCCTTTTTCATAAGCTGTCCATGCTGAGGTGCTTGTTACACCTGTTATATATCCTCTTATTACCATCTCAATTGGGAATACCTTTAGTTTTTTGCATACAACTACATTTGGGTCTGGAACAGCAATAACATGGTTTTGTATTATGTCTTTTGTGCTCTCGAACCAGAATTTTGATGTTTGTGTTAGTACTTGTCCTTTGAATGGAATGTTTGCTAGGTTTCTATCGAAAGCAGATTGCCTATCAGTTGAAATCAAGAATACCTGGTCTTTTCCAATATATACATCTCTTACTTTTCCTTTGTATTTCTCTCCAAGTGCTTGGAAATCTGTTCCTTTTAATGTATGTTTTATCTGTTCTTTTATCTGTTCATCTGATGTCATTCTTCTTTTACCTCTTTATCGTTTTTCTTTACTTTTTGTTTTTGTTCTTCTCTATATTGATTTATTTTTTGAGTGTGTTTGTTGTTAAGGTTTAGAATTTCTATTGCAGCTAGTGCTGCGTTTTTTCCATTGTTTAAGCCTACCCATAGACCATGATTGCTGTGCTTTAATACGTTTAATGCTGCTTCTGCTTTGTCATCGTCTTTATCTACAATAGGGCAATATATAACTAAGTGGTCTTTTTCAGGAGGTGGTGCATCTAATTGTACAAACTCAATGTTTATTGAGTCGTCTTCAACTGATTCTGAGATCTTGGGTATGATGTCGAAGCTTTCAATAAGCTCTTCTGCTTTTTTTATTGCTTTGTTAGGTGTTTCGCTAACCAAGTTTATATGAAGACGTTGTTGCAGTAGTTTTACAGTGTTTTTTACTGCCATATCAATCTGGTTTACGCCTACACTAAGAACAGGGACACCTGGAGGCATCTGCATTATTGATAGTAATGCGTCTAAGCCTTCGTAATTTCCATGACATGGAACACCTATTATTGGCTTTATTGTCTTAGAAGCTATAACTCCTGGCAAAGCTGCTGATAAGCCTGCTCCAGCTATTATTACCTTGTATTCTGGGTTAGAGATTATTTCGTCAAGCTCGTCTGGTGTCCTATGGGCAGAGCTAATCCTTAAATCTGATTCAATACCTTCTTTTTTTAGGCCTTTTATTATTTCTTTGTATGTAGGTTCGTCTGATTTAGAGCCGAATATAACTAATACTTCTGACATGAAATCACCCCTAGAAAATAGACTAATATAATTAATTTATATACTTTTTGGATTTCTAGTGCCATCCATTAAGGAAATTTATCTTTTGAGCGGCAATTAGGGCATCTTTGTGATTGCTTTTTTTTAGTGCTCTGTTGAATACGTCTATCTGCCGTTGTGCAGGTGTATTTCCATCATAGATTCTGGTGCACATTTCGTCTTCTATGAATTTTGAGACATAATCTACACCAAATCTTTTGTATGTTCCTTGCATTCTTCTTAATACAGGTTCTATGTTTTCTTCATAGTGCCTTTTTAGCTCTTCTTGGATTGGTACTCTCGCCATTTCTCCGTCTATGAGGGCTGTTACATATCCTTGGTTTGAGACTGCATATCTCTTTGCAGCATTCATGTTTTCTTCTATCAGTGAATCGTCGTAAATAGTTACATTAGGATTATGTTTTAGCTTGTTTTGTATCCTTCTTAACATTAGAACTATGTAAGCTACTGTTGCAGATGATCTTGGGTCTAGGTCAGATGCTCTTACCTCTAATGTTCCATGTTCCTGGCTAATAAGGAGGGGCTCTTCTTTTTCTCCAAAACCGAACTCGTGTATCCTATCTATTGATTCTTGTGATATTGGGCATATACTGGGAACAAGCTTATGAACGTATGTATTGCCTAATCTATCGTTCATTATAGGAGATGGAGCATTAAGATTAGGTGAGTTTGCTGAGAATGCAGCAATCCTCCATAATTCATTTCGCATTTCAAGATAAAGCAGCATAGTTTCTAAGACTGAGCCTGCTGACCAATGCACATGATGGCCATATGATTTTGTTTCTGTTAGTTGTTCCATCCCACTGTATAATGGCTTTAATTTGAAGAAAAAGGCAACATTTTCAAGCTCTTCTCTTACT
>JAYEIZ010000269.1:0-8314 GCA_034660355.1 Nanobdellota archaeon | reverse complement strand
AGCTAAACAAAAAGGGAATGGTGCAGCAGAAAGTAATTCTTTATTTAGGCAATATTAAGCGTATCAGTGAAGTATTCAGTTTCTATAAGAAGCAGCATAAAGATTAGTTAATCCTGTCCCAAAATCGTTTCAGGAAATAGAACTATAGATCTTTTTTAACTCATCAATATCTTTAGACATATTAATACGCTGCCTATATTCTGAACCATGTTTAATTCCCTTAGTAAACCATATAGCATGCGTCTTTATATCAGTAAAACTAACCTTATATTTCTTACAATACCTTAAATACCTCAAAAACATCTTTTTCTTAGCCTTCCCAATATCTTCTTCTTTTACTTTGCCTTTCTTAAGATAGTTCTTTATATCCTTAAAGATAGCAGCATTCCCCATAGCCCCCCTTCCTATCATAATTGAATCACATCCACTTTTCTCTAACATATCTTTAGCATCCTTAGGAGAGAAAATATCACCATTCCCAATCACCGGAACATTAACTGCTTTCTTCACTTTCTTTATTATGTCATAATCCACTGAGTGTTCGTAATTTACTGTTCTTGCTCTCCCATGTACAGTTATTGCACTAATTCCTTCTTTCTCACATAATTTAGCTATCTTTACAGCATTAATATGCTGCGCATCATAACCTGCCCTAATCTTGACAGTTACAGGAACCTTGAGGGACTTAACAAGAGCCTTAATTATTCCCTCTATCTTTTTAGGATATTTCATTAAATAACTCCCACATTTCCTCTTAACAACATCAGAATGCGGACAACCTAAATTTAGGTCAACAGCCTGAACCTTATTCTCAACATCCTTAGCACATTCACTAATAATCTTAGCATCATTGCCAAAAAACTGCGCCACTACATTCTTTTCATCATAGAAATCTGCAAGTCTCCTATTACCTCTACTATAACCGACACTATCAATCATCTGCGAATAAACAATATCTGCACCATAATCACTACATAGCTTCCTAAAAGCTATATTATTCACAGCAACCATTGGTGCTAATATTACTTTTTTATTAAAATCCATAGTAAAACCTAATTTCATATTGTTTTAAATATTTTTTCAAAACCCTAACAACAATGACGAGGCGAACCGGGGGTTGTCCCTTACGGGGTGGTTCGCAAGGTTTTGTGAAGCAAAACCGTCGAAGCCATTATTGTTGTTGGGGTTTTTCTAATGAAATAATAAAAAACTATTTAAATGAATAAATGAACTATACGACTATGAACGAAATACTAAGAGAAGCTTTAAAATGGGCGGGCATTGTTCTATTAGCAGGATTTGTAGGTTATTTTGGTAAGCATTTAGCTAAGGCATTAATAGAAAAAATCTCCAAAAAGAAAAAAGAAAAACCTCAAAAAGAGAAAGTAATCAAAGTTTCTTCAGATGATTCAAAATATAAATACAAACTAGAAAAGAAAAGACTTAAATTACAGAAAAAGAAATTAAAAGATTAAGAGAAAAGCTTAAAAAATACAACAAATCCTTATTCTATTATGAAAGCAGAAGAGCTTAAAAAGAAATACATAGAGTTTTTCAAAGCAAAACAACATTCTATAATAGATTCAGCTTCATTAATCCCAGAGCATGATCCTACAGTCTTATTCACAACAGCAGGAATGCATCCTTTAGTTCCTTACTTAATAGGTCAACCACATCCAAATGGGAAACGCTTAGCTAATGTCCAAAAATGTATCAGAACAGGAGACATAGATGAAGTTGGCGATCCTTCTCACTTAACATTCTTTGAAATGCTCGGAAACTGGTCATTAGGCGATTATTGGAAAAAAGAGGCAATTGAATGGAGCTATGAATTTTTGACTGAAGTTCTGAAATTTGACACTTCTAAATTATCAGTAACTGTTTTTAAAGGAGATAAAGACGCACCTAAGGATGAAGAATCAGCAAATACCTGGAAATCATTAGGGGTTCCCGAAGAAATGATATATTATCTGCCAAAAAAAGATAACTGGTGGGGCCCGGCAGGAACGCAAGGTCCATGCGGTCCCTGTACTGAGATGTTCATTGACACAGGAATAGAACCTTGTGATAAAGATTGCAAACCTGGTTGCAACTGCGGAAAATTCTTCGAGATATGGAATGATGTATTCCTGGAATACAATAAATTAGAAGATGGAAAATTCGAAAAACTAAAACAGAAGAACGTTGACACCGGAATGGGTGTTGAAAGAACAATAGCTATGCTTCAAGGAAAGAAGAATGTTTATGAGATTGAAACATTTACACCCATAATAAACAAGATAAAAGAATTAGCAAAAATAGAAAATCCAAATAATTCACAAAATGTAAGCATTAGAATAATTGCAGACCATATACGATCTTCTGTATTTATTTTAGGAGATGAACATAGTGTTATTCCAAGTAATCTTGACCAAGGCTACATCTTAAGAAGATTTATTAGACGAGCTATTAGACATGGAAAATCTTGGGGGATTAATGATGGTTTATGTAAACCAATTGCAGAAGTGGTAATTAATATTTACCAAGGTGATTATCCTGAATTAAAAAAGAATGAAGAATTTATTCTAGATGAGTTCAGAAAGGAAGAAGAAAGATTTAGAGATACTCTTGAAAAAGGTTTAAAAGTATTTGAAAAAATATCTTCAAAGGGAAGTATTGATGGAAAAGAAGCTTTTTTATTGTTTCAAAGCTATGGTTTTCCAAAAGAAATTACTTATGAATTAGCTAAAGAAAGAAATATTAAAGTTGATATATTGGAGTATCATCATAATTTTGAAGAAGAATTCCAAAAACACCAATCTTTAAGTAGAATTGGAGCAGAAAAACGCTTTAAAGGCGGATTAGCAGACTCCTCAGAAGAAACAACAAAATTACACACTGCAACTCATCTATTGAATCAAGCATTAAGGGAAGTATTAAACAAACAAGACATCTTCCAAAAAGGCTCTAACATAACAGCTGAAAGATTAAGGTTTGACTTCAACTTTGATAGAAAACTAACAAAAGAAGAACTAAGTAAAGTAGAAGACTGGGTAAATAAAGTAATAAAAGAAGAGCTTCCGATAAAAAGAGAAGAAATGACAGTTGAACAGGCAAAAAAATGTGGAGCACAAGGAGTCTTTGAAAATAAGTATGGTGATAAAGTTTCTGTTTATTCTATAGGCGATACATCAATAGAGATCTGCGGCGGACCCCATGTAGAAAACACAAAAGAATTAGGTACATTCAAGATAAAAAAAGAGGAAAGCTCTGCAGCAGGTGTTAGAAGGATAAAGGCCATTCTGGAATAAACTATGTGTAAACTGGCAAATAATCCAGCTTCCTAACAGCATAAACTGGCAATATCTCTAATTCTTGTATCTTATCCCCGAATTTCTCCTTAATACCTTTTATTATAATTCTTATCTCTTTATCATTATCAACTTCAAAATCAGCCTCTACTATCTTTTCCCCCATTACATGGTGCATTAGCAGGCTGGACAACAAAAGCAGGCTTAGCTTTAGCACAGCTACCTGCCTATGTAATTGGCATACATGAACCACTTAACAGGGCCTTAATGGAAGATTATACTCCAGTAACATTTGACAAACTCAAAGAGAAAGCAAAGAAAACAATAACCTTACTTGGAGCACCTGTTATAGCCAATCTGTGCTTTATCCCTCCTGCATATAATATCCCAGTAGCTGCTGCGATCTCAGTAATGTATAGGACAACTACAGTAGAAAAAGCTAAAGGCTAAAACAACAATCTTTAAAACCCCTCTCTTCCTCCTTTAATTAAAATGCCCCTCTACATAATCTCTACTCCAATAGGCAATCTAAAAGACATCACTCTAAGAGCCTTAGACGCATTAAAGGATTCTGAACTAATCTTAGCAGAAGATACAAGAAGAACTTCTATTTTATTAAATCATTATAATATAAAAAACAAATTAATATCATTCAATGATTATAATAAAGAGAAAAAAACAAATTCAATAATCAGTGAATTAAAAGATAATAAAAAGATTGGCCTTGTTTCAGATAGTGGTACTCCTGGAATATCTGATCCTGGATTTTATCTCGTTAGGGGGGCAGTAAAACATGGCATTGAAATAATTCCAATACCTGGCCCTACAGCATCTATTGCAGCTTTAATATCATCTGGCTTCCCAACAGATTCATTCATTTTCTATGGTTTTATTCCAAAAAAAGAAAAAGCAAAGATAGACTTCTTCAAAGAGATAGAAAACAACAATAAAACAACAATTATCTACGAAAGCCCTCACAGATTATTAAAAACACTAAAAACAATGTCAGAAATAATGCCAGATAGAGAAATATGTGTTGCAAGAGAGATAACTAAGAAATTCGAGGAATTTCTAAGAGGAACTACTAAAGAGATATACAATAAACTAGAAAACAGAAAAATTAAAGGCGAAATAACAATAACAATAAACAAAAATTAAACCTTATAAACCTTATCATGCTCCCTGACATGCTCTTTTACTTTTAACCCAATCGATTGTCCAGCCTTAGCTTCTTCAACCTTCTCATGCTCAATCTGCATACTATCTATATCCTGCTCGAAATCACTAGTAGCTCCCTTTATCTTTATCTTATCTCCAACCTTAAGGCTACCGTTAGTTATTTCAATAACACATACACCCATCTTTGTGAAATAATGGGTTACTTTACCTAGCTCTTCACCAAGATTTTCTTCTTCATCCATTACATCTCACCCCCTGAATATAAGTAAGACTAACTATTATTTAAATTTTTTTAAACATAAAAGAAAGTTTTATATAACTACAATCTTACTTAGCTATTTAGGTGATAGCATTATTACAAAGCAGTTCTTGACTAAATCAACAATACATCTTATTCTTTTATCTTTATGCTTACTATCAGTACTAGCAGCCGACTATGATGATTGGATCTATCCCGGAGACACAATTGAACTTGATGAAAAGATCTTTAATATTGAAGGTCCTTCAACAGGAGAAAAGATATACATACAATATGATAATGAAAAGGTAATAATCTCTGAAGGCGACTGTGAAGATACTGATTTCTATAGATTCTGCCACATAGAAACAGCTTTTGATTTAGATGAACACGGAAAAATGGATTATGTATACGACAAAGAAGTGCATCACATCCATATGAACATAACAAAAACAGGCCCAATCCTAACACTTATTAGATCTATTGATAAGGATAAACTTACAATCGGTGAAGAAGGGACAATTACAGTAAAAATAAAAAATACTGGAATTAAAACAGCTAATTCTTTCACCTATGAAGAAAAACTTCCATCTTCCATAACAATAAAATCCCCTGATACATTTAGTGTTATTGGAAACACAATTACCTGGAGAGGAGACATCCTTCCAAGCGAAGAAAAAGAACTTACTTATAAAATTAAACCTATCAAGGAGATTAACACAAAACTAAAGATAAACTCAAGTTATATATTTCTTGATAAATTATATTATGTTGAGTCAAACGAGCTAAATATAGTTGGAAGTGAATTCAAATCTTCTGAAGATGTAGATATAACAATAGATAAGATAAAACCTAGACTAGGAGAAAATACAAATTTCAAAGTTACAATAACAAACAAAGACAACACCAATCATTTAAGTATAAGAAAACTTGAAATTAAAATACCTAAAGAATTCGACTTTATAGTGATGCCACAAAAATTAGAAACGATAAAATCTTCTATAATAAGATGGAATGGAGTCATCTCAAGAAACTCTAAAGAAGAACTGCCCATAACTATCAGGGGAAATGTTGAAGGCAACTTTAAAATATTAACAATTGCAGAATATGAAATAGATGAATTAGGCTACAAAGAAAACATTAACACATCTGTATCTGTAACAGCAACTAAGTTAACTCCTCAAATAACATTCGGACACAAAAAATTCAAAAGAATCTTGGAATCTGGTTCCAGAGATTATGTTAGCTTTTCAATAAAAAATAATGACAAAGACATAATATATTATAACATAAACACAAAAATAGAGAGTGATTTTTTTGAAAATGACAAAATCACAATTGATTTTATAGAACCAGAAACAGTAAAAAACCTAAAAACAATAGAATATAATGTACCTTTCTTAACAGAAAACAAAGTATATACTATAAACCTTACAGGAACATACAAAACAAAAGCCGGATTAATATTCAATCTATCAGAAACTGAAACATTTAATGTAAAAACAGCAAATTTCAGTGCTGCTTTAGAAGTCATAAGAGATATCCCAAAAAACCTAAGTAAAGGTGAAGAAGGCGAAGTTATAGTGACTCTAAGAAACATTTTAGCAGAGAGAATTGACAACATAGTAGTAGAAGACTATTTCGGCAGTTTGATAAAAACATCTGGAGTAAATAAAAAAAGAATGGTCTCATTAGATCCAGAAAAAACAATAATAGCATACACTTACAAGATAAAAGGAAACACTTCAAAAATAGAAGAAATTGAAACTAAAATAACTTATGACTACAAGGGCAATCAGTATAGCATAGTTAGAAACTCAAACATAACAATTAGCGAAGTAGCTCCTGAAGAGAACATTACTGAACAAAACCAAACTACATTAGAAGAACGCCTAATAAAAGAAGAACCAATCTTCCAAGAAAGGAAGAAAAGCGTTTTTAGAAGGGTGATTGGAGGTATTGGAAATTTTTTCAAAAGAATCTTCAAAAGAAATTAGCCTCTAGAAATCTTCAATCTTATTGGTATTTATCCTTATCCCTTTGCTAGTTATATCTAGGGCTATTGTTTTTTCAGGTATCTTAGTCCCCCTCATCTTTAATATCTCCATAGCTCGTTTCCTTATCCCTTTCTTTTTAACATGATAAAGTATAATAATTCCATCAACCTCAAATTCCATTGCTGCAGTAATTATATTATCCTCTCTAGATTCATCCTGCGAAGTTAATATCCCAGTACAATCCCACTTGTCAATAAGCTCAAAAAGCGCTAATGCAGCTTCCTTTTTAGTTAATTCATCCTCATACAACAAAGAAAAAGAAGTCACAGAATCAATTACTATCCTTTTAGCCTTAATCTTTTCTAAAACAGCCTCTACAATACCTCCCCCTTCTGTTAATACCTTTTTTACTTGCTCAGGAGTATACTCTAAAAAAACAAATTTTCCTTGTTCCTCTAATTTTTTTAAATCCCATCCCAATTCCAACATATCCTCATAAAATTTTTCCTTCTTCTCCTCAAATGTGATATATATTCCAGGCTCACCTTTCTTAACACCTTCAATAATAAACTGCATTGCAAAGATTGATTTACCGCAACCTGCTCCACCAGCTACTAAATTAACACTATTCTTCTTAAAACCTCCACTGACCAAATGGTCCAGTCCAGGAATTCCTGTAGAAACCCGTTCTATTGCCATCTTTTACTTAAACTCCTTTGCGTCTTTCTCAATTAATGAGAACGGAGGCTGATCTGGAAATATTTGTATCCCGCCTTTTGCTATCTTAAAAGGAAAAATATCTAAAAAGTGATCCTGGCCTCTTAACTTAGGAACCATAATACAATGCTCAAAATTAGACCCTTTTCTTATTCTTGTTAAGATCACAAGACCGTCAAATAAAAAGTCTTCAGGTTCATAGTCTATTTCATCAATTTTTGATATAGATTTCTCAGATATAACTAATAAAGTAACCTTAGAGTCCTTCATCTTTAGCACAAAGTCTAATACCTCTTTCCTATAGTCCATCTCTCCTGAAACGTGTATGTACTCAAATAAGGTTATACTATCAAGAACCACTCTTCTTACCTTTTTATTCTTAATAACAGATAAAGGTGTTGCTATAGTCATTAATTTCCTTGGTGAAATTGGCTGATGTATTAATGTTATCAATCCCTTCTTCTCATATTCCTCAATATTAAAACCTAAAGACGTAGCATAATCCCTTATATCATCTACTCTCTCTTCAGAAGTTATATAGATTCCAGGCTCATTCCTCTTAGCGCCCCCAATAATGTACTGTATGCCTAATATTGTTTTTCCTGTTCCAGGCGGGCCTGTAAGGAGAACAGAAGATCCTTCTCTTATCCCTCCTTTTAATATCTCATCAAAGCCAGGTATGCCTGTTTTTACCATATTAACCATTTAAATCACCTTTTTCTAATATTCCTATTTTTATTCGTTAATATATAAACTTTATGATTGAAAGCTGCCGTAGAAATGCTCAAAGAAAAATAAAATAGATTTCCTATATGCATTATATGCTATTATTCTGAATCTTGCTTGTTGTCTTTGCCCTCTTGCGGTTGTTGCTGTTAGGTGCTCACCTAAGA
>JAYEIZ010000268.1:0-8373 GCA_034660355.1 Nanobdellota archaeon | reverse complement strand
CATTTTTCACAGCCTCAAATCCAGAACCAAAATGATACTTAGCAAGCATCAACATAAATTCATCAGCTGCGGCATCAGCATCCTTAATGCTGCCAGTTGCATTATCTCTATGTTTATCAGAAAAACTATTAACAATGTCCTCAAGTTCTTGCTCTACCTTCTCTCTAGATCTTGGATGCAAAGCACGCTCAATCTCACTCATAGTATACTTAGTAGTGATACTTCCACCAGTATCATGAATAGAAGCCTTTTTTTTCCTAGCATCATCTAAACTAACAACATCGCCCATTATGAATCACCTTCCATAACTATTAATATTATATATTCCTATTTATCCTTCAAAATATAAACCTTTCGGTTTTTTTAGTAACAGAGAGTAGTAGTAAATTAATGGCAATATTTAAATACCCTCTTCATTTCACCAACATAAAATGATAGACAAAACAAATTTCAATAAAGTCAAAAAAGAGATGCAAAACTATGACAAACAGCGAGAACTGGTAGTTAGAAAATCAAGAGATATTATAAGATTATCAAAGGAATTAATTTACTCAATTCACAGAAATGATATGAGGAATGCTCAAAGACTAAAGAAAGATATTGATAAGGAGCTAGAAAGATTAAATAAACTAGCTAAAAACAGAAAACTCCAAAGCGAAGGTTCTGTCAAGGTAGCGATTATGGAATATATAGAAGCAATCGCTTATCTTAAATTCGTAAAAAACAAGAAAATACCTACTTTCAATAAAAACTATATTGACATTGATTACTACTTGATGGGATTATGCGATTTAACAGGAGAACTAACAAGAAGAGCTGTGAATTCTGCCATTAAAGAAGATTATAAAGGAGTCAAAGAGATAAAAGAGCTTGTTGAAAACATATATGGGCTATTTATACAATTAGATATAAGGGGAAACGAATTAAGAAGAAAGTTTGACTCAATAAAGTGGGACCTAAAAAAACTAGAAGACTTAGTGTGTGAACTAAAACTAAAAGGAAAACTGTAATTCTAAGATGTTCAAATTCAAGATTAATCACGAATCAAAGAACTCAAAAGCAAGACTTGGAAAAGTAACAACTTCTCATGGCTCATTTACTACTCCAATATTTATACCAGTAGCAACCTTAGCAACAATACGTTCATTAGATCAAAAAGACATGCAAGACTTAGGAGCAGAAGCATTATTAGCAAACACTTATCATTTACACTTAAGGCCCGGTGAAAAACTAATCAAGAAATTCAAAGGATTGCATAAATTCATGAACTGGGATAAGCCGATAGTAACCGATTCTGGTGGCTTTCAAGCTTTTTCTTTAGGCTTTGGCATGGAACATGACATTGGAAAGATTGATTATTTCCCCGAGAAGACTCGCCACCATAAAAAAGGGGAGAAATGGGCAACTATAGACGATTCTGGAGTTACATTCAGAAACCCCTACCATGGTGAAAAGATTAAGTTAACTCCTAAAAGCTCAATGCAGATACAATCTGACTTAGGCGTAGATATAATATTCGCTTTTGATGAATGTACCTCCCCCTTATCAAGTAAAGCTTACACTACAACTGCATTAAACAGAACACATAAGTGGGCAAAAGAATGCTTAAAACATTACAACAAAAAACAAGCTTTATTTGGCATAGTACAAGGTGGAATGTATAAAGACTTAAGAATAAAAAGCGCAAAATTCATTGGAAAACTTCCATTCCAAGGCTTTGGAATTGGAGGCAGCCTGGGAAAATCTAAAGACGACATGCACAAAATCCTTGAATGGACGATCCCCTTACTGCCAAAAAACAAACCAAGGCATCTATTAGGAATTGGAGCAGTAGAAGACTTATTCAATGCTGTAGAAAGAGGAATAGACATGTTTGATTGTGTTGCACCAACAAGATGGGCAAGAAGAGGCCACCTATATACAACTCCTGCTGAAGGGGGTACTAAAAAGAACAAATTCAGGATAAACATTGACTTAGCAAAATACAAAGAAGACAAAAAACCAATAGATAGAACTTGCAACTGTTACACCTGCAAAAACTATTCAAGAGCTTATCTAAGACATCTATTCCTAGCAAAAGAACTGACATACTTCAGATTATCTTCCCTACATAATCTTCATTTCCTATTAAGGTTGATGGAAAAGATAAGAACTTCTATAAAAGAAGATAATTTCAAAAAATTAAAAAAAGAGTGGCTTAATTAAGCTTATATTTTTTCTTAAAAAATCTGCTCAAATAGATAAAAGGAGTATCTGATACTGAAACAACTAATTTCAAGATATAAGAGACAATAAATATCTGGAATATTATATCCCAACTAAATATCTGTTGCCATCTAAATAAGCCAAAAAGCCCAACAAAAGCAATATAAGTAAAGATAATATTATCTATCAGCTGCGAAACACAAGTTGAAAGATTGTTTCTCAACCATAAGTGCTTTCCCTTAAAGAATTTCTTCCAAAAACCATATGCCCAAACATCATGGTTCTGTGATATTGTATACGCAAGTAAGCTTGCAAAAGCTATTCTAGGCAAAAATCCAAATATCTGTTCCAGTGCAGGACTCAAAACATCTGATTCGTGCGGTACAAAGAATAAACATATCTGCATCAATACTGTAACAGTAATCAAAACAAAAAACCCTATCCAGACTGCTTTATGCGCTGCTTTCTTACCATAATTTTCATTTAAGATATCTGTTGCAAGAAAAGTAGTTGAATAAACAATGCTTCCCAGAGCAGTTACTAAACCAAATATCTCAACAGTCTTCATAACCTGGATATTAGCAAGGATTACAGAAATAGCCATCCACATATAAAGTCCTAATCTACCAAATAACCTATAAGCTAGCATCACTCCTGCAAAACTGAATAACATCAAAACTATCCATAATATTTCGTTAATCATAATGTACAAGATTACAATAAAGTTTTTAAAACCTTCGGATTTTAAATCCTTTATTATTTCCATTCTGTCAACAATAAAGTTTATAAATGCTTCCATAAATCTCATTCTCATGAAAAGAACACACACATGTGGAGAATTGACAAAAAAGGATAATGATAAAGTTGTAACTCTATGCGGCTGGAACAACTCAAGACGTGATCATGGAGGCATAATATTCATAGACCTAAGAGATAAATACGGCTTAACTCAGATAGTTTTTGATCCTAAAAATAACAAAGAAGTACACAAAGAAGCAGAGCATCTTGGGAGAGAAGATGTAATCCAGATAAAAGGCAAGGTAAGATTAAGAGGAGAAGGCCTAATAAACCCCAAACTAAAGACAGGGGAAATAGAAATCTTAGTAAATGACCTAGAAATCCTAAACAAGGCAGAAACTCCACCTTTAGAGGTTGATGATAGGGTAGAGGTTAATGAAGATATGCGTCTAAAATACCGTTATCTAGACCTAAGAAAGCCAAGCATGCAGCATAATTTAATGATAAGGCATAAGGCAGTCAAAGCATCTCGAGATTTTTTCGATAACGAAGGTTTCCTGGAAGTTGAAACGCCAATGCTTGCAAAATCAACACCAGAAGGTGCAAGAGATTATTTAGTTGCATCAAGAGTTAACCCAGGAAGATTCTATGCATTACCTCAAAGTCCACAGTTATTCAAGCAATTATTAATGGTTTCTGGTTGTGACAGATATTTTCAAATTGTAAAATGCTTTAGAGACGAAGACTTAAGAGCAGATAGGCAGCCAGAGTTCACTCAAATAGACGTAGAGATGAGCTTTATTGACGAAGAAGATATCTATGATATAAACGAAAGATTAATGCAAACAATATGGAAGAAAACACTAAACATAGATGTAAAAACACCATTCCAGCGCTTAACATACCAAGAAGCAATGGATAAATATGGTATAGATAAGCCCGATCTAAGATTTGGATTAGAACTAACAGATGTAACAGAGATTGTAAAAGATTCTGATTTCAAGGTATTTACAGATAATATAAAATCAGGCGGAGTAGTAAAAGCAATCAATGTTAAGAAAAGCCCATTATCAAGAAAAGATATTGATGCTTTAATTGAATTTGTAAAGATCTACAGTGCAAAAGGCCTGGCATGGATGAAGTACGAAGATAATAAACTAGAGAGCTCTGTTGTTAAGTTCTTCAATGAAGACTTACAAAAGAAACTAATAAAGAGATTAAACGTAGAAAAAGGCGACTTATTGTTGTTTGTCTCAGATCACAAACATTTCATAGTCAACGATGCTTTAGGCAATTTAAGAAATCATTTAGCTAAAAAACTAAAGCTAGTCCCAAAAGATACTTACAAATTCGCATGGGTTACAGACTTTCCGTTAATGGAGTATGACGAAGACGAGCAAAGACATGTAGCAGTTCATCATCCATTCACATCTCCAAAAGATGAAGACCTAAAATTCCTGGATGAAAACATCTCCAAAATCAGAGCAAAAGCATACGATCTAACATTAAACGGTGTTGAGATTGGTGGTGGATCAATCAGGATTCACAAAAGAGAACTACAGGAGAAAATATTCAAAGTTTTAGGTATTTCGCAAAAAGAAGCTGAAATGAAATTTGGGTTCTTATTAGATGCTTTCAGATATGGCGCACCACCTCACGGCGGAATAGCTTTTGGAATGGACAGAATAGCAGCAATACTGACAAACAATGAGTCAATAAGAGAAGTAATAGCATTTCCAAAGACAAAGAAGGCAGAATCTCTTCTTGAAAACAGCCCTTCTGAAGTTGATGACAAGCAGTTAAAAGAACTGCATATTAAGCTGGATATTGTCAAAGAGAGGAAAGAATAGAATG
The DNA here is from genome assembly GCA_034660355.1 of Nanobdellota archaeon. Classification (GTDB taxonomy): domain Archaea; phylum Nanobdellota; class Nanobdellia; order Woesearchaeales; family JACPBV01; genus JAYEIZ01. The sequence goes on along the minus strand of JAYEIZ010000268.1, from coordinate 3,576 downwards.
TACAATCTTAAGAAAAATATTTTAATTCATTTAATTCTGATAATTAGCCTTATGACAATAGCCTATGCTTTTGATTCCCAGAATATCAAACAAGCCTTAGATAATATTGATGATAATTTCAAATCCGTTGGAGATATGAGTATAATTATCGGTGAAAACTCTGCTGATGCTCCAGCTTATTTAGCAATGATGCCCATTTTCATGGACAACATTAAGGAATATAGCATTGGTGCTGGCATAATGTTATTAGATAGTAAAAGTATAGATACAAACAAGAACCTAATAATTGCAGGTGGACCTTGTGCTAATAAACTCTGGAAAGATTTCTCTGATGAAACATGTGAGAATTGGCCTTATAAAGGAGGACAAGCAATTGTTAGAGCCGTACCAAATGGAGAATACACTGCCTTGCTCATAGCAGGAACTACAAAAGGAGATACCTTAGAAATTGTACGTCAACTTGCAAATTACAAATCATCAGGAATCTTTGACGAAGGTTTAGAATTGGTTTACACTAGCAAAGTCGATAGAAGCAAAGAACAGTCAGATTTATGCAAAGGGGTTAACGAAGATTTTGTTTGTACTTATTTAAATGAATTTGTAAGGCACACAATCAAAATCAATGATGTAACATATAAAATAACTCTTGAGAAAATCTATCACTCCACTGATTCTATAGATTTGGATATTGACGGAGTTAAGTATCCTAATGTTGAACTTAGACAGTCAATTGAACTTCAAGATGGTGTTAAACTAACACCTGATTATTTCCATATGTTAGGTGATAGTGTTCTAACACATCTTAGTGAACCATATGATCCTTCTACGTATGGACCAAGATCAATTGGAAGAAGCAAAGGGAGCGCATGTTCTCAAATACCTTTAAACCAAGAGCACATGTGGATAAGGGACGAAGGCAACGCTTATGTCACAAATTTAAGAACCGATTTAGATAATGAAATAGTAGATATTGAGATAGACGGTGAAAAATACAACAACATGAAGATAGGAGATAAGATTGACCTAGATTTTGGAGAAAGCTTAGTATTCTCTGAGATAAACAAAGATATTAACCTACCTGTTTTCTGTTTTGAATAATTCTTTATTTATTTTTCTGGTTAATTAGTCTTAGAATTCTCTCTTATCAATTTAAAAAAAAGAAAAAAAGCCTTCACAAACGTTTGGGGGTGGTTTAAATGAAGGCAAAGAATGAATATAAGTTCTTATGCCTGTCCTTTAGTTCTTTTAAAAATAAAAAAAAGCCTTCACAAACGTTTGGGGGTGGTTTAAATGAAGGCAAAGAATTTTCTCACCACAAAGACTAAAGGGGTGAACGTGATCACACCAGTTCAATTCCCAGCTCTTCTGAAATCTGCTGAGCTTGTTCTGATGGCTTTGCATAATCTACTTTACCCAATATCCAAGGCGACTTAACTCCTGTAATGATTGTCATCACTGTTATTTTACCTTTCATCTCTTCGTCTACTCTTGCGCCCCATATAACATTTGCATCTGGATCAAGTGTTTCAGTGACTAACTCACCTACTTTGCTAATCTCATCCAATGTCATATCTGCTCCGCCAGTTATATGGATCAAAGCGCCAGTAGCACCTTTATAGCTAATGTCAAGTAAAGGATTGCTTAAAGCACCTCGAACAGCTTCTTCAACCTTGTTGTTTGTGTCAGATGCACCTACTCCGATAGCAGCTACTCCACCATTTGTCATGATAGTCTTTACATCTGCATAATCTAAGTTTACCAATGAAGGTACAGCAATTGTCTCTACAATTCCTTTGATCATTGTTGCTATTAATTCATTTGCAACAGCAAATGCTTGTTGTATAGGTAAATTACCAGCTATACCCACTAATCTATTATTATCAATCACAATTACAGTATCACATACTTGTCTTAATTGTTGTAATCCAAATTCTGCTTTGTCTACTCTAGCTCTCTCAATCTTGAAAGGCATTGTTACTGTACCAATAACAATTGATCCAGAGTCTTTAGCAACCTGTGCTACAATTGGAGCTCCACCAGTTCCAGTGCCTCCGCCCATACCAGCACATACAAATGCCATATCGCTTCCTTTCAAGGCTTCTTTCACTTCTTGTAAGCTTTCTTGTGCAGATTCAGCTCCTTTTTCAGGATATCCTCCACAGCCTAGCCCCCTAGTAACCCCTCTTCCCAGCAAAATTTTTCTATCAGCATTAATCTGGTCCAAATGCTGTTTATCAGTATTTGCACCAATAATCTCAGCACCCTTAACCCCTTTTCCATAGAGCCAGCCAACCATGTTATTGCCCGCTCCACCAACACCAAAAACTTTAATATTCGCCTGCCCTACTTCAACCCCGAACTCGTTCTTATTTGCGTTTAGCACATCCATTTTTTCATCCCCCTTTGTGGTTTTTTATATACTCTAATAGTCATATCAGAGTAACGAAATATTTATATTATAGTCTAGTCTAATTACTCCTTAGAAATCAGTTAATTATTCGCGCCAACGGATGATTGATGCAAGGTTTCCAAATTACTTTAAAATTTGCTTTCGCCAAAAAGCTTATTAAAAACGAATTAACGAGTTTTCGCCAAAAAACTCAATTCCCAACTCTTTCTATTATTATAATATAGCTTATATTTAAAAATTTCTATAAACTTTCCAGTGGTAAATAAAAAAAACTCCATTTTATCGTCGACAAAACACAAAAAAAATAAGAAAGCAAAATTCACCCAAAAAGATAGTATACAAAAAACTCTACCTTGCTAGCGTATTTCCATACGGTTATAATGATTAGATACAATTAACAAATAGACTAAAAACATGCAAGAATTTCTACTTTCCTCTAGGCACGGTTATTAATCTTGTGCTATTATTAGGACCATCTGCAAACGTAAAATTATATGTTTTACCGCTGTTTGCCTCTACTCTCAGAACAACTGAATCATTATGCTTAAAGTATGTTACTTCCAATTCATTTAACAAAAGTATTTCTCCATTATTAACCTCAAACCTAATATAATCAAGATTTCTATCATGTCCTTCTAGTTGAAATGGCCTTGGCCAAAGCTCTTGTCTTTTTGGAAAAATCTCATCACCCTGAAGTTTATCTCCTGTTGTGTACCATTTGTCTTTTTTTGTGACATTTCCTTCTTCGTCTTTATGGATTTGTACTCTTAAACCACTCCCTTCATCATATGCAATATATTCAAATGTGCTTTCTCCGACTAATCTTCCTTCATCTGGCTCTCCCCCATATACCTTACAATATTTGATTCTGCTCTCCTTTTTCTTAAAACCAGTAAACCTAGTATCTTCTTTATGAACTCCAATTATTCTGCTCAGTTTTACACTTCCGCTTCTATTAAATTCCTTAAATGTAATTTCATAATTCTCCCTATCCATTTCATATGACCATAATTCTTTACCCTTATTATCCCGTGCAACTACTTCATTGTCTTTGTATTCTATATATATTCCAATCTCTTTAAGGCAGAATGACTACTAAGATGACTGATAAAACTTCATAAAAATATCATCCCAATCCCATTTCTTTGAAGCTATTCCTTCAATCA
>JAYEIZ010000267.1:0-27184 GCA_034660355.1 Nanobdellota archaeon | reverse complement strand
GTGGAGATCTAGAATTTGTTATGTATATGGATAAAGGACCTCCTGAAATTCCAAAATCTCAAAAGGAATTGGTAGAATGGATTAGTGTAAACTCTAAAAATTAGTGAGCGTTAGCGAACTTTCTTGAAAGAACGGGCAAGTGTCTTTGGATATAATAATGCCAGGTAGAGACGCACAAAGTATATATATATAGCACAAAACATTTATTTGAGAAATAGAAAGAATTATAAAATCATCAATTATCAATTTATATGGTGTGGGTAAGATGGTTACTACAAATTCAAGACAAATGACAACAGGTAAAGCATTTGAATATGCATTACTATCTCAATTTGAAGAAAAATTAAAAGATAAAACTAATGTTGAAGTTATAAAAAATTCCTCATTTGATATTGCGAAAGGGTGTTTTGAAAATACAACGGAAACAGAACAAAGCGATTATTTACTTTCTTCAAGTTTTGCGGTTAATTTTCTAATGGATATTGAACCAAGGCTTTCGAATGATATTAGTAAAGAAGATATTTTACAACTTGAAATTTTATCTGATGTTCATGGAAAAGAAGGGGATGTAAGGGATGTTTTAGCAATAAGGTTATTACAAAAATGGGAAATTGGCGTTTCTGCAAAAAATAATCATGAAGCAGTAAAACATTCACGTTTATCCGCGAAAATAGATTTTGGTGAGAAATGGTTGGAGACAAAAGTTTCTGATGAATATTTTAATACTGTAACACCTATCTTTAAGAATTTAGAAAAATTAAGAAAAGAAAGTAATGCCACTAAAAAATGGAGTGAGCTTGAAAATTACCATACTACTGTTTATCTTCCAATATTAAATGCATTCATTAAGGAGTTAAAAGATCTTAATAAAAAGAATAATGTCGCTTCAAAGTTAGTCTCCTATTTGATAGGAAATAAGGATTTCTATAAAGTTATAAAAAGTAAAAATTCCGTTGAGATTCAAGCATATAATATGAATGGTACTTTAAACTTGCCTTTTAAGGAAATTAAGCCAAAATATAAAACGCCAAAGGTTCCTCTACCTACAAAAATAGTTAGCATAGGGTTAAAAGAAGATAATGAAACTACAGTAATTGTAGATATGGATAATGACTGGGCTTTATCTTTTAGGATACATAATGCCAGTTCAAGAGTTGAATCTTCTTTGAAATTTGATATCAATATTTTAAAATCTCCTAAAAAGTTGTTTAAAAATACTCTTAATATTAGCGAGGATTTATCATGAAAATAGCATCTTTTTTTTCAGGAGCAGGAGGATTGGATTTAGGTTTTGTTAATGCAGGATTTAAAGTAGCTTTTGCAAACGATAATTGGGGGGGATGTTGGAAGACTTTTGAAGCAAACCATGGCATTAGAATTGACAAAAGGCAAATTCAAAAAATTTCTCATGAGGAAATACCTGAAGTAGTTGGGTTTGTTGGTGGTCCGCCATGCCAAAGCTGGAGTTTAGCTGGAGCTATGAGGGGCATTAAAGATTCTCGTGGGAAGGTTTTTTACAATTATGTAAATTTAATTGCTAAGAAAAAGCCTTTGTTTTTTGTAGCTGAAAATGTTGCAGGGATATTATCTCCAAGGCATGAAGGTGAATTTCTTAAAATTGTTGATGCTTTCAAAAAAATAGGGTATAATGTAAATTACAAGCTTCTTGATGCTAAAGATTATGGTGTTCCTCAAGAAAGAAAGAGAGTATTTATTATTGGCTACCATGAAAAGATTGGAAAAACATTTGAGTTTCCAAAGCCACAAGATCAAAAATTAACACTAAAAGATGCAATTGCAGACTTGCCAGAAGCTACCCCTGCAAGCCAAAAGAATAGAACAAATGGAAAATTGGAAATTACTAACCATGAGTACATGAATGGGGGATTTTCAACAATATATATGTCTAGGAATAGAGTTAGAAATTGGGATGAGCCATCATTTACTATTCAAGCAGGCGGAAGGCATGCACCTTGCCACCCAAAAGCGCCAAAAATGAAGTTTGTCGAAAAAGATAAAAGGATTTTTGTGCCTGAAAAAGAAGAACTTTATAGGAGATTATCTATAAGGGAATGCGCAAGAATACAAACTTTTCCAGATGATTTCATATTCCATTATGATCAAGTAGCTGACGGCTATAAAATGATTGGCAATGCTGTGCCAGTTAAACTAGCTGAAGCATTGGCCGTTAAGATAATGGAAGACCTTCAAAATCTTAAAGAAAAAAAATGCCAGACAAATTCGATAAAAAAACAAGAAGCGCAATTATGTCTAGGATAAGATCTAAAAACAATTCTCTAGAGGTCAATTTTAGAAAGCTTCTTTGGAAAAATGGGTTTGGGCATTATAGAATTCATTATAATTTACCTGGTAAGCCTGATGTTGTTTATGTTTCTAAGAAAATTGTAATATTTATTGATGGAGATTTCTGGCATGGCTATAATTGGAAAAAGTTGGGCAAGATTCCACCTAAAAAGTATTGGCAAGAGAAAATACAGAAGAATATTGATAGGGCAAAAAAATATAATCGGCAATTGCGGAAAGAAGGCTGGACTGTTTTAAGATTTTTGGAGCATGATATTTTGAAGAATCCTGAGAAGTGTTTAATTAAAGTAAAAAAACTATTTCTTTGATTTAAATATCAAGGGTCTTATTTTTTTATGCATAAATTCATTTATACCCTTAATGTCATCATCTTGATATAAATCCAATAAATATAATAAATCTTCATCTGTTAATACTATTATATATTTGCTATCATCTAAGTAACTTTCACACCTTCTCTTTACGATGTCAAAATCATCAATTTCCCTACAAATTTGAATGCCAAATTTACCAATTTTATCTTTAAGTCTTCCAGATAGCTGATCAAATTCCCTATTCTTAGGATCATAGGAATAATTTTTAGCTTCAACAATGATGTAAGGGCAATTAATCTTAAATTTGTTTGCTAGATCATCAAAAAAGCCATTTTCTGCACTGTTTGTAAAAACTGTATCAACAACTTTTAATCCGTCGTCCATATCTCTCTTTAGCTCCATACCAGATAAAGAACCCCTAAATACTCTATTGATTATCAGTGATGCAATACGATGGTATTTTTCTGGTGCTTCAGGGTCTTTTTCCTTGCCTTTAGGTATTCCCTTAAGCACTTCAGAATATAGACTTTCTATTGATAGGCAAGCAGGATTAGGAATGACCTCCTTAATCTTTCCACTAATTTTGACATTTTTTAAATCTACTGAAGATGGGTCTTTGATAGTTTTATCTATAGGAATATTCCCAGAAATCTTATCAAATGTTAATATGCCTGACAAAAAATTGTATTTTATTTTTTGATATAATCTAACATCATTTCCAGGAGCTGAAAATTTCTTCACGAATGTATATCCAGATAAAGCAAACATCTCATCAACATCATCAACACAATGATATTTAAAAAACATTTTGTGATATTTATTATCTCCAGTCCAAATACCATCTCCACAGCTATACTTATCCGATAATCTTCGTTCCTTATATGTACCCTCTTTTTGTGCATATCAGAGAACATACCCTTCACTTTTTATTTTCTGGTGTAAAACTTGAAGAACCATCAACCTTTCTGCAAATACTGGCATAACAGGAATCACATTTATTAATAAAGCCATATCATATACTTTCTTATGGGAAATAAAGGGATAAGGAAACATCCATTGTTCAAATAATTCTTTTTTAGTTTTACATTGGCTATGAATGCGTTGTGCTTGCTTTGAATTCTTACCTAATTCTTCAAATTCTACGACGGCAACTTTCTTGCCTTTCTCTAAAAAATAGAGAGTATTTCTAAGTTTGGCAGCACCAAAATCAATTATGTTGTTAACTTTTTTACCCTCAGAAGAACTTAAAAACTTATCAAACACTCCCTTCATTGTGTCTTTAACATCCTCAAACGGTGGAGCAGAACCAGTAACATCTAAAACAATCTCTTTTAGTTTGTCGCTATTTTCATCAATGGGAATTCTAAATCTATAAATGGGTTTTTTCCATATCATTTTAGAATATATAATATTAAACTGCATTTATCTATAAATCTTTCTCTTTTTAGAAACAGCAATTTTTAAGCCCCCGATTCCGTTTTAGTTCTTAGTGCCTCTTTGTCTTACTTTTTTTAAAATAGATTTTCAACTGCGAAGTTTCTCGACAATAACAGAAAGTTATTTCATTATAGCTTTCTGCAAATTAATTCTTAATTAATTTTGAGTTCACAAAAGCTTTGATGGTTTTGGGAATTATCGTCGAGAGATTGCTTTCAGTATGGAAGCAAGGCAAATAAAAAATTACGCATAACATCTGATTATGTTGGTCAATCAATACAGAAAGGATTAAGATTACATGCACAGAAGTGAGTATGTTCTTTGATGGATGGGAATACTCTACACATGGATTTAAAATGGGCGGTTACTTTGGAGACCATACTTCGACTGCTTGCGACAGTAAAACCAACCCTGGAACTGCAATTGGTAAATATGTTTTAATTGCAGGCCCAGTACCTAAGTGGGTTCCGAAAGGTCATTTTGTAAAAGGCAACAATATCATTCCTAGAAGACCAGAAACAAACCAGACATTAGAGGATAGGGCAAATTCCCTATAGAGAATTAACATCAGATAATCTTTTATATTATTCCTTTTTTCTTTTATCTATGGCAGAAGCACTATATTTGGATGATTCTTATTTGAAAGAGTTTGAAGCAAAAGTAGTTAGCATTAAAGATAATAAGTTTGTTCTTTTAGATAAAACTGCTTTTTACCCTCAATCTGGCGGCCAACCTTATGATACCGGAGTTTTGATAAGAAAATCAGATAATAAAGAGTTTAAGGTTGTTTATGTTGGTAAGTTTTCTGGTGAGATTTCTCATGAAGTTTCAGAGCCAGGATTAGAAGAAGAGGATGAGGTTATTGGAAAGATTGATTGGGAAAGGCGCTATAAACATATGCGAGCACACACATCTGCACATATTCTTGCTGAATCTTTATACAGAAACTCTGGAGCATTAACTACTGGCAATCAATTAGGAGATGAAAAGTGCAGATTAGACAGTAATTTTGAATATTCTCCTGAACTAATTGAAAAAACATTCAAAGAAGCAAATGAAATTATTGAGAAAGATCTTCCTGTTTCTGTAGAGTATCTTTCAAGGGAAGATGCAGAGAAGATACCTAATTTTACAAAACTTGCAAAAGGATTACCTGCTGAGATTAAAACAGTAAGAATAGTTAATATTGGTGATTATGATAAACAAGCAGATGGCGGAACTCATGTCAAAACAACAAAAGAAGTCGGAAAAATAGAATTCTTAGAATACAATAGTAAAGGAAAAAATAATAAAAGAATTTATTTTAGGTTGATTTAAACTTCAATCTTCTCAACTAAGCTTTTGACATGTTCTACTGTTTTGTTGAATTCTGCTTTTTCTTCTTCGTTTAGCTCTAGTTCAATTACTTCTTCCATTCCGTTTTTACCTAACTTAACAGGAACACCAATAAACAATCCATTAACGCCATACTCTCCTTCAAGCAAAGCTGCACATGGAAGAATTTTGTTATTATCGTTAACTATGGCATCAACCATCTCAACTATAGAAGATGCAGGTGCAAAATAAGCACTGCCTGTCTTTAACAGTTTAACAATCTCTGCTCCACCATCTCTTGTTCTTTGTACAATCTCATTAATCTTTTCTTCAGATAACAGGTCACTTAGTGGCTTACCTTCTACTTTAGCTAATCTTGTTAAAGGTACCATTGAATCACCATGGCCACCTAAGACAATAGCGCCAATCTTATTTGGCGCTATCTTCAATTCCTGAGCAATAAAGCTTTTCATCCTTGAAGTGTCTAAAATGCCTGCCATTCCTATAATTCTCGGTCTAGGAAAGTTGCTTACCTTAGAGGCAACATAAACCATTGCATCAAGAGGGTTACTTACAACAATTAAAATGCAGTTTGGAGAGAACTTAATAACATTCTCTGTGACTTCTTTTACTATCTTTTTATTTATCTCTAATAGATCATCTCTGCTCATACCTGGTTTACGAGCAATGCCTGCTGTTATTACAACGATTTCAGAATCTTTAGTATCTTCATATTTATTAGTTCCAATAATACTGCAGTTGAAACACTCTAACGGTGAAGACTCATATATGTCTAATGCTTTGCCTTGAGGCATTCCTTCTACTACATCAACTAATACAATATCACCTAATCCTTTTAATGCCAGTAAATGTGCAGTTGTTGCACCAACAAATCCAGCTCCGATAACACTTATCTTCATTTTATCAACACCTCTATAGCGTGAGTTTCTCAGGGGGTATATAAAAACTTAATGTTTAATAAGAAACAAAACTATATCTTGAATAATCTTGTTGGTTTTTCCCTGAATGTCAGATTTATATCTGGGTTTAGGTCTTTTCTTTCAGATAATAGTGAAGTGAATGTTTTCATAGCTAAATCCGGAGTATTATTGTTTAAGGATAGGTGAGATAATGAGATGTTCTTTAGTTTTTTTGGAGCATGTTCTAAGACATTAAGCGCAGAGTCATAGTTTGATAAATGGCCTAAGTCACTTTGAATTCTTCTTTTAAGATATATCGGGTATTTGCCGTTTTCTAACATTTGGGTATCGTGATTTGATTCAAGCATAAGAGCATCTGCTTTTTTTATGTTGTTTATGATATTACTGCAACAGTATCCTGCATCTGTTATGATTGATATTCTCTTGTTTTTGCTCTTTATAGTGTAACTTACAGGATCATTAGCATCATGAGATTTACTAAAAGATTTTATTGATAGCTTCCCGATATCACATTCGAAATTAGAGGGTTTTGTTCTTATCAATTCTTGGTTTGAGAATATATGGGAACACGATTCAAATGTTTTTTTATTGAGATAAATTGGTATTGAATATTTTCTTGAAAGTACATCTGCACCTCTGACGTGATCTGTGTGTTCGTGAGATATGAATAATGCTTTTATGTTTTCAATAGATATTCCTAGTAGCTCTAGCCTTTGCTCTATCTGTTTACAGCTTATTCCTGCGTCAATTAGGATTCCTTTTTTATCTTCCTCTATGTAGAATGAATTTCCTGATGAACCTGATGCTAGTGTTGAAAATTGCATAATATTTTTGAAGGCAACTTATTTTTATAATTTTGGGTTTTATAGGTTAATTTTATAAATCTTCAGAAAATCCCCCCTAATAGGTGAAATTATGAGATCAGATATATTGAAAAAGGACATTTCAACTTTGCCTCATAGGGCATTACTTATGTCGGCTGGTGTTAAGAAAGAAGATTTAGATACTAATAAGCCTTTTATCGGTATCGCAGATAGCTATAATGATATTATCCCAGGACATATCCATTTAAGGGAACTTACTGAAGAAGTGAAGAAAGGAGTAATAGATGCAGGCGGAGTACCATTTGAATGGGGTGTTCCAGGCGTTTGTGATGGTATAGCAATGCATGTAGAGATGCGTTTAAGTTTACCCTCCAGAGAACATATTGCAGATAACATAGAGATAATGACTTTATCACATTCTTTAGATGGATGGGTAGGCGTTACTAATTGCGATAAGATAACTCCTGGAATGTTAATGGCAGCTGGAAGACTAAACCTTCCTTCTATTATGATTACAGGCGGACCAATGAAAGCAAATGTTGTTGATGGTAAAAAACACCATCCAATTGAAGGCTTTGGAGTTGTCGGTGAAGTTAAAGGTGGGAAGATAAGTGAAGAAGAAGCAAATAAGATGCTTCCTTGTATGGCTTGCGGAGCTGGTTCTTGTGTTGGACTCTATACAGCTAACACAATGGCAACGGTTACAGAAGTATTGGGCATGTCCCTTACACAATGTTCTACAACATTAGCTTTAGACCCTTTGAAGAAAAAGCAAGCATATGAAACAGGCAAAAGAATTGTTGAATTAGTTAAAGAAGATCTTAAGCCTCGTGACATAATGACCAAGAATGCTTTTGAAAATGCAATAAGAGTTGACATGGCAATGGGCGGCTCAACAAATACAGTTTTACATATTCCTGCTGTTGCAAAAGAAGCTAAAGTAGAAGTTTATGTAAATGATTTTGATAAAATATCAAGAGAAACACCTAATTTGTGTAAGATTATACCTGCTGGTGAACACGAGATGGCAGATATTGATAAAGCAGGCGGCGTTCCAGCTGTTTTGAATAGATTAAAAGATATGTTAAAAGATTCTCCTACAGTTAACGGAACATCAATAAAGGAAATAGCTGAAGCAAGCAAAGTTTTAGATGATGATGTAATCAGAAAATTAGATAACGCATACTTCAAGGAAGGGGGGATAGCTGTCTTAAAAGGAAATATTGCTAATACTTCCATTATCAAACAAACAGCAGTTGAATCCGAGATGATGGTACATTCAGGGCCTGCTAAAGTTTTCTTAACAGAAGATGATTTACTAAAAGCAATTGAAGAGAAGAAGATAGAAGAGAATGATGTAGTTGTTTTACCATATCAAGGACCTTGTGGTGCACCCGGAATGCCTGAGATGTTAACACCAACAGATGCAATTAAAGGTGCAGGCTATAAAAAAGTAGCTTTGATAACAGATGGAAGGTTTTCAGGTGGGACATCAGGAGCATGTATAGGGCATGTTGAGATGGAAGCTTATAATGGTGGAGCGATAGGAGCGATAAGGGACGGAGATATTGTTGAAATAGATATTCCAAAAAGAACATTAAATGTAAAATTATCAGATGATGAGATAAAAAAACGATTAAAAGAAGCTTTAGCTCCTGAAAGGAAACTAACTCCTATGCTAAAGTCTTATAGAGAGAAGTTTAAAGGGATTAATTGTTATGGTAAATAGTTTTTTCTTGTTTTTTACTACTTACCTTAGACGAATATCTCGTCGGTAAAATGAAAATCTTTAAATATGGGTATTTAATCTTCTCCTCTTAATGTTTAATAACTTCACTTTAGTGGGGCGGGTGAATAAATTACACTTTTTTCTAGACGCTCTTATGTAATTATGACATAGTTAGCAGTCTAGACCATAAAAAGAGGAAACTAAATAGTGATAGTAATATCAAGGAGGGATTTGAATGTCATTAAAAGGAAAGACAGGAATTTTATTTGGTGCAGGAGCAATTGCTTCTGGATATGTACAACTTTTTGCTGATGAAGATATGAACTTAGTTTTAGTTGGAATAGATGATACTGCTGAAAGGCTAGCAGAAGGTATTAGTGTTAAAGATGGCAGAAAGATAATTCATCTTAATTCAGATGCTCGTGATGCTGCTAAGATTCAGGAAGTTTATGATTCAACTGCTGAGGAATTTGGGCATATTGATGTTGTTGTTAATGGTGCAGGTGGAAATAGACCTGAAGCTATGGTTGATGGTTTAGAAACATTTGCAAATATGGACCCAAAGGTAGAGAAATGGATGATGGATCTTAATTATTTTTCTAAGCGATTTTCTTTGCAGAGTTTTGCAAAACACTTAATGGGAAAGGATCATAAGGGAAGGACAGTTAATATAACTTCTATGGCGGGATTTAGGTCATTATCCAAGGGGATTGATTATGCTGCTGCATATTCTGCAGTTGAAAGATTAACTAAAGGGGTTGCTTATTTATTTGGACAAGAAGGCATAGGAGAGGTTAATAATGTAGCAGTTGGATTCACTATTGGAGATCAAAATAGAGCATTATTGCAAAATGCAGATGGCACACCTACTCCTCGGGCAGGGGAAATATTAGCCTATACTGCAGGGGGCAGATTCTTGGATGTAAAAGAGATTGGGCCTCATGTTGTTTATTTAGCTGATGCTAGTAAGAGTGAGGTGATTACTGGGCAAACACTTAGAGTAGATTTGGGATATGGCACAGTAGACATAGCAGGAACAGCAGGTTATCGTAAGAAAAACAGTCGAAAAATATGTAATGAGGGGATAAAATGCTAGAACTACCAAAATATTCATTAGGAATCGGAGACAGATTTGGGGGGCAGGGATTTGCACAGTTAGAAGCAATAATCAGAGCAAAAGAATCAGGAATAATTATAGCTCCTGTTTGGAATAAGTCTCATAGGGAACATGGGATAACCGGAACTGAACCAGGAGATGTCAGATATGAGGCAAAGGAATCTGTTAGAGTTAAGGGCTGGAGAGAACCTTATTTTACTGATGCTGACCATATTAATCTAACTAATGTAAGGGGATTTATACCTTCTTCTGATTTCTTTACTCTTGATGTTGCAGATGCTATAGGTACACCAAGTGATGAAGTGAGTTTGGATGCATTTGTAGAGAGGCACAGTAACTTAACAAAACAGGATATTGAACTTCAGATAGAAGGATCTACTATTTCTTTTACAGAGCAGGATTTAAGAGAGATCGGGACGAAATATTTATCTGCTGTTAATCAGGTAAGAGAAATCTATGAATTTATCAGAACAAAGAAAGGGGAAGGTACTTTTATTACAGAAGTTTCAATGGATGAAACAGACACTCCTCAGACACCTAAGGAGCTTTTAGTTATTCTTGCAGAATTAGCTCACCAAGGAGTTCCTGTGCAGACAATCGCTCCAAAATTTACAGGAGATTTCTTTAAAGGGATAGATTATGTTGGTGATAAAACTAAATTTAGGCAAGAGTTTAGACAGGATTTAGCAGTCATAAATTATGCTATAAAACATTTTGGCCTTCCTAAAAATCTTAAATTAAGTGTTCATTCTGGAAGCGATAAGTTTTCTTTGTACCCTATAATGCGTACAGCTATGGATGAATTTGATGCAGGTGTACATCTCAAAACAGCAGGAACAACTTGGTTAGAGGAAGTAATAGGTTTAGCAGAATCGGATGGCGAAGGACTGAAGATTGCAAAAGAGATTTATCGTAATTCTTACAAAAGGATTGATGAATTAAGTGAACCTTATTTGAGTGTTATTGATATCGATAAAACTAGCCTGCCTAACCCTATGGATGTTGATAGGTGGACTAGTGACCAATTTACTTCTGCACTAAGACATGATCAAAGCAATGAAGGATATAATAAAGATCTTAGACAGCTTATCCATATAGGCTATAAGATTGCAGTTGAAATGGGAGATAGATTCTATACGGCCTTGGATGATAATAAAGAAGTTATTGCAAAGAACGTCACAGAAAACCTTTATGGGAGGCACATAAAACCGCTTTTCTTGAAGGAGGCAGCATAGCATGACACTCTTTGTAGCTGAAGGCGGACCTGATGCAGTACTAGATCCAACAAAGGACTTATGCCGTTCTCTTTATCATGGGCTTAAGAAATCTGATAGGGATTTTTCAAATATAGCTGTTGTTCCTGTTGATAAGACAAGGAGTGAGGGAAGATCAGGAGATTTAGTTGAATATCTATATCTAAATCCAGGTATTAAAATTGGAAACATCTTTGTTGCATTAGGAACACACCGCCCGCATTCTGAAGAAGAAAATGTTGATATGTTTAGCAGCCAGGTTCCTCAGGAATTATTTGTAAACCACCATGTTGATAGAGATGTTCAAAGAGTAGGAAGATTAAAAACATTTGAATTAGAATCAATATGCCATAGTTTTGGAGCAGAAGATATTGATCTTAGTGTTCTTGGGAAAAAAGTTGGAGTTGATCTAAATGCTCAATTTATTCGAGGTATGTGGGACAAGACTTATTCTTGTGCAATCTCTTTAGGCCCTGTTTTCCCACACGAAGTTGTAGGTTTTAGCAATGGCGACAAAAATCTTTTTGTAGGTTTAGGTGGAAGGGAGTTTATAGATGCTTCTCATTATATGATGGCTCTTTATGGTACTGAACGAACAATGGGTAGAATAAAAACACCTTTAAGGACGGCTATGAATTACGCACATAACCAGTTAATTAGCAATTTGGATATTATTTATGCTCTGACTGTTATTGGTGCTGACAAACAAGGAGATAGTGTTGTCAGGGGACTTTTTATAGGAGATGATGAAAAAGAAGTGCATACAAAAGCAGCTGAGTTAAGTAAAGAGATAAATCTTGATAAGTTAGATAAACCAATTGATAAAGCAGTAGTCTATCTACTTCCTGATGAATTTACAAGTTTTTGGGTAGGGAATAAAGCTGTTTACAGAACAAGAATGGCAATGGCAAATAAAGGTACTTTATATGTTATTGCTCCTGGGATAGAAAGCTTTGCAGACAATCCAGAAGATACATTCCGGGATGAGTTATTAGCAAGTGTAGGTTATAGAGGAACCGAACATGTAAAGGCAGAATTAAAAAGGAATGAATCTTTAAGAGATAATCTTTCAATTGCTGCACATAGCATACACGCATCTTCTGAAGGAAGATTTAGAATAGTTTATCTGACAGACCCTGATAAGATGCCCCAAGACAGAGTCGAAGCAGCGGGGTTTGAATGGCAAGATGTTAGGAAATTAAGTGAGTTTAATCCAAAAATGCCTCAGGGTTATCAAAATATTCCAGGATTTGGTGAAGTGTTTTATGTGCCAAATCCTTCGATGACATTACTAACAACAAAAGAAAGATTTGAAGCTGCATAAGGAGGAAAGAAAATGGGAGAACCAAATATGGCTATGATCGGAATGGATGTTATGGGAAGTAATTTTGCTGCAAACTTTGCAGAGAACGGTTATGATATTGCATTATTTAACAGAACTGATAGTAAAACTGAAGGTGCTTTTCATAGGCATGATGGTAGAGAATATCAATCAAGGATGCACCCAGTAACTGGTGAGATGAAAGATTTGGTTGATGTTGCTGGTCCGCAAGGAACTTATTTTTTCATGGTTCATGCAGATAAACCTGGAGAAGGGGGTCCCACTCAAGCAATGATTGAAAGTTTATTGCCTCACTTAGAGCCTGGAGCCGTAGTTGTTGATTGTGCAAACTCTTATTGGGGTGATACAAATAGAAGATCTAAAGAATTTGAAGGAACTGAGATTCATTTTTTCGGAACCGGAGTTTCTGGTGGAGAAGAAGGAGCAAGAAATGGCCCTTCTATCATGCCCGGTGGAACTTCAAGAGAAGTTTATAATGAAAGATTAAAAAAACCATTGGAAGATGTTGCTGCAAAAGCACCACAAGATGGTGTTCCATGCGTTACTTACATAGGAGATAAAGGTGCAGGACATTTTGTTAAGATGGTTCATAATGGAATAGAGTATGGAGATATGGCTTTAATCAGTGAAGCTTATGCTTTGATGAAAGCAGTAGGCATGGAAACACAACAGATTGGAGATGTCTTTGCAAAATGGAATGAAGGAAAACTAGAATCATATTTGATTGAGATTACTGCAGATGTTCTTCATCAAGAGGATTCTTCTGGTGAAGGTTATTTAGTAGATAAGATACTGGATAGAGCTATGATGAAAGGAACCGGAACATGGACAGTTATGAGTTCTTTAGGGTTACCGAGTGGGGTTGAATCTATTCCAACAATCTATGCTGCAGTTGCATCAAGAGCAATGTCTTCACAAAAAGCACAGAGAGTTGAAATGTCAAAAGTACTTAGTTTCTCAGAACATCCGGATTTCTCTAGTTCTGATTTAGAAAATAGGCAGGTACTTTTAGATAGTTTGGAAAATGCATTATATGTCGCAAAGATATCTTCATATACACAAGGAATAGCTTTGATGCAAGAAGCAGCAAAGCAGTATGATTTTGGAGGATTGGATATAGCAGAGATTGCTAAGATATGGAGAGATGGTTGTATTATAAGAGCGGATTTTCTTGGAGATATAACAGAAGCATATAAAGAAGATTCTGGGTTGATTAGTCTTGTACAGGCACCTTTCTTTAAACAAGCAGTAGAATCTGGTATGGAGAACTTAGATACTGTTTGTGCAGGAGGAGTCTTACTAAGAGTTCCAACAATGACTTTTGATGCATCTAGGAGTTATATACTGCAATTAACTAGTGCTAAATTGCCTGCTAATCTAATCCAAGCACAAAGAGATTTCTTTGGAGCGCACACTTTTAAAAGAATTGATAAAGCAGGAAATTTCCATGTTGATTGGTTAGATCCACTAAGGCCAGAGATAAAGAAGTGAGGAAATGAAAATGCCAAAATTTTTAGTAGAAGAATGGGGATTAGAGACACCAGAAGCAGTCCAGCTATATAATCGTATTGTTGTACCATTAAGGGAAGAGGAAGGAATTGTCGATGCCCACACCCACCTAAGTGTAAGACAGATAGTTGAAAATGAACCTTTTCCTGACATCTTCACAGCTATGGTTCTTGATACAGATAAAAGATGGCCTAACAAAGACCACTACATAATCCAGATGTTAGCTGGAGAAGGAATTCCTTTTGCAGATATGTATGGTGATAAACTTTCTAATAAAGAGAAATGGGATAAGATGGCTAAGGTTTTCCCAAATACTATGGGAACTCAGGTTCATCTGTGGATGCAACTAGAGCTGAATAAAACATTAGGTATTGAAGGTTTATTATCCGAGGAGACTGCTGATAGAATTTGGAACGAAGCCCATGAAAAGTTAGGAACAGAAGAGTATAAACCTCAGGGATTGTTAAAAAGAGCTAACGTTAGAGTGCTTTGCACTACAGATGATCCTATTGATAGTTTAGAATGCCATACAAAGGCTGCTGAAGAAGTTGACGGCATAAGAATTTTGCCAACTTTTAGGCCAGACAAAGCAGTTAATATATTTGCTCCAGGATGGAAAAAATATGTTACAGAGCTTTGTGAAAAATATGATAAAAAACCTAATTTTGATGGTTTGTTAGCCGCATTGTACTCTGCACATGAACATTTTCAAGCAAATGGTTGCCGCGCCAGCGATCATGGATTAGTAGTTCCTTATGGAAGGGATGTTCTAGAGAGAGATGCAAAAACTGCCTTTGAGCTTTTTTATTATGGAAAACCAGATAAAATGACTTTGCCAAAGAATTTTTCACCTACTGAAACATTTGTATCTTTTATGATGGATCAATTAGTAAGGATGAATAAGGAAGGGGGCAATATAACTCAGATACATTTTGGTGCTTTGAGAAATATAAATTCACATGTTTTTAAAAATTGTGGTCCAGACAGCGGAGGAGATGCCTCTACATCTGATATAAATGTTGTTGGAAATCTAAGCTATCTTCTTGATAAGCATTGTAATACCGGTGACCCTGAGAAAGATGCTAAGATTGTTCTTTATTGCATGGATCCATCACATTATTCCGATATAGCTAGATTGACAAGGGTATTCCCAGGAGTAAAAGCTGGTTCTGCATGGTGGTTTAATGACAGCATTGGAGGCATGACCAGACAGTTTGAGAATATGAATGATGAAGTGCCTTATTCTCAATTTGCAGGTATGGTATGCGATGGGAGAAAATTACTATCAATAGAGCAAAGACACGATGTTTATGCAAGAGTAGTCTGCAATGTTATTGGAAAGCAGGTTGAGAATGGTCTTGTACCAAGGGACCAAGCAGAAATGGCAGTTGCAGCATTGTGTTATTATAATCAGGCAAAACTATTTGGTTTTGGGAAATAGGGGGAATTAACATGACAGAAAACAATAATGTTTTAGTAGCACAGTCAGGAGGACCTAGTCCGGTTATAAATGCATCTGTGTTAGGTGTTTATTTAGGATGTGAAGATTTTCCAGATACTTTTGGAGAGATTTTTGCAGGATGGCATGGTATTGAAGGTGTTTTAAAAGAGAAACTAATTAATTTAAGTAAACAGAATAAGACTCAAATTGAACTTCTAAGAACAACACCTGCAGCAGGTGCAATTGGAACATGCAGGTATAAGTTGAAACCAGAGCAAGAAGAAGATCTTGAAAGAGTAGTTGATGTATTGAAAGCACATAATGTTGGTTATTTTTTCTACGCAGGTGGAAATGATTCAATGGATACAGCTAATAGGGTAGCTGAGTTAGCCCAGAATAGAGGACTTGATCTTGTTGCTGTTGGTGTTGCTAAAACAATTGATAATGATGTAGGCGGGGGATTGAATCCAGATGGTCAGACATTTTCATTAATAGACCATACACCCGGTTATGGAAGTACTGCAAGATATTGGGCATGGAAAGTTGCTCAATGGAATCAAGAAAATATGGGAAGTTCCCCCAGTGATCCTGTTTTGGTTGGGCAAGCTATG
Organism: Nanobdellota archaeon; assembly: GCA_034660355.1. Lineage (GTDB taxonomy): Archaea > Nanobdellota > Nanobdellia > Woesearchaeales > JACPBV01 > JAYEIZ01. The sequence goes on along the minus strand of JAYEIZ010000267.1, from coordinate 11,027 downwards.
GGAAGAAAGATAGGCTTTATTCCTGCAGCTGCAAGATTGGGAGATACTAATAGGGAATTACCTTTGATTATAGCAATGGCTGAATCAGGTGTAGGTATTGAGGAATTATACCAGAAGGTACATGATACTGTTGTAGAGAGAGGAAGAGCACTTGTTATTGTTAGTGAAGGTTATGATGTTGGGAATTTAGGTGCAGCTAAGGATACATTTGGTCACAGCCAATTTAGTACTGGAACACCTGCAGCAGAGATAGTAACAGCATACATCAATGGAAAAGGATTGCCTGTTCCTGGTAATGCAAGGTTTCAAGTTATGGGGACAGACCAAAGAAACGACCATACTTATATTTCAAGTGTTGATTTGCAAGAAGCAGAACTAGTCGGTAAGGAAGCAGTAAGAATAGCAATCAAGATGGGTAGTGGATATATGGCGACTATAATAAGAAAGCCAGGAGATGTTTATTCAGTAGAATATGGTGCTGTTCCTTTAGGAGATGTTGCAAACTCTGAGAGAATGCTTCCTAAAGACTGGATAGATCCTAGTAGAGTTGATGTGACTGACGGTTTTGTAAGATATGCACTTCCATTAATAGGAGAGGATCCAGTACCAATACCAGTTAAGAATGGAAGACCTATATTTGCTGTGATGGACATGTCGAAAATGGAAGAGCAGACATTACCAACATATATTCCTGAAGTTCATAGGAAAGCTTAATAATAGTTTGAAAAAAATTGGAGGGATAAAAATGAGTTATGTAAGAGAATTAAAGGATTATAAACCGTCTGGAAGAGATGTAGGTGGTATGAAAGTTGGAATAGGGGTTGATCTTGATGGTTGCGTTGATCCAGGTATGAAGAAACATTGTTTAGGGTTTGCACCTGCTGCAGTAATAAATTATAACTTGCAGGCTATTCAGGATATAGGAGTTAAGGCATGGATGTATATTAACTGTTATTCTCAGGATGCAGGTAAATCAAGATTTGTTACATTACATATGTGGGCAGATCTATTGAGGGAAAGTGAACCTGTTAAGGAGATGGGAGTTGAAATTCCTAAATTTCAATATTTGCCTAGATGGACAGAGGTAACCAATTCATTATCAACAGGAGCACTTAAAGCTTATCTGGAGAAAGGAGATTTTAGTGCAATATTAGGTGAAGGAGATAAAAAGGAAGAAGCAGTAGCAGAATTATCCGCTGCCCTTAAATGGTCACAAGATGTAGATAGTAGGGTTCCTGAAGCAAGTGCTAATATAACTCCATTTCCCAATGCAGTTAACACAATAAGAAGAGCTTATGATATGGGAGCTGACATAAGTATAGTTTCTGGGACACCAATGGCACATGTTGAAAAACATATAGAGAAATACGGTATTGATGATTGTTTAGTTGGAGTTTTCCCAAATGAAGCTGGAAAGAAACATGCGTCATTAGCAACCATGATGGCAGGACCGTTTGGTGGTTCTGATAAAACTCCGTTATTGGGAAATACCCAAGGCAACTATGATGTTATGTTGATGGTAGGAGATGCGCCTAAAGATTATGAAGAAGCTAAAAAAGCAAATGCCCTGTTAACAGGGACTGAGGATACCCCCACTAGGATGTTTTTGGTTCAGGTTGGATCTGAGAATGAATCATGGGCAAAGCTTAATGAAGCTTTGGATACAATAGTTAAGGGTGAATGGTCTAGAGAAGATGAACGTAACTTAATTAATGCTGGTCTGAGAAATCTGGATAGGGTATGGGTTGATACATGGCCAATTAAGGAGTTTCCAATAAGGAACGAATAATTTTTTTTATTTTTTAAATAAAAAAACAAAACGAGGTACTTAGAAATTAAAATGCTCAGAAATTGAAAATTTCTGGCACCACGTAAAGTGGTTTCTTGTACCTCACAAAAACAAGTTTTTGGAGGGTTAAAAATGGTAATATACAAACCAAGAGATTTTAAGGCAACTATGCAAGCAGTTGCAGGTCCTGAATCAACAGGAATAGCACCTGTTTCTAGGTATGCACATGTTTATATGGGAAAGATTGTCGATAAGATAATGGGTGCTCAAATGCAGGTAGGATTACCTGATGAGGCAACAATAGAAAAGCTAAAGAAAGCAGAAATAAAAACTAAAGAAGACTTAAATAGAGCTTATGAAGGAGTTGAATTTATAGCTGGGTCTAGGCCTTTAACAGTTATTGAAGTATGTTATGAACCTAAATCACCAGACACAATGAGAGATTTTTTTCAGGAAGCGTGTAAGTACAGAGATGAAATAAATTCAGCATTAAAAGTTATTATTGGAACAACACAAACAAGAGAGAGATTTAATTACATGATTGAGAATGGATTTTTGCCAGATGGTGTTGTCTCTACAAATATGGTTCCATTAAAAGATGAATATATAAGAGAATTCTGTGCTGAAATGGGCATTTTACTTGGACCTAATGTGGGATTTTCTTCTGATAACTTAGTAGATTGCATAGAAAGTAGAATTCTTGATCAAGATGGAAATGTTATAGCTGGAGCAGGTATACAAAAGGTATTTCCTTTTGGATCAGTTAATTCATTAGATTATTTGGCAGCAGCTATGGCAACACATCCTGATGCAGTTTTAATGCCTACTGGTGGAGTTAGCAATCTTACTGCAAGAGCACTTATAAGGAAAGGAGCATCCCTTGTGGGAGCTAGTGCACCTGCTAAGAAAGGCGCAATAATAAATGCAACTTATGGAGAGGTTGTTGAGAAGACAAAAGAAGCGTGGGATGATTTCATTAGGGATGCCAGCATTATGGCAACAGAGGTTTATATCGGAAGAAGGCTGAGAGCAGAAGACGAGAAAAAGGCCAAAGGGGCAGATGATGAATTAAATGGCAAGTTTGAAGAGATAGTTCAAGCATTAGGAAGATAAACCAAAAACCTTTAATACTTACTTTTTTCTTTTCTTTTTATGTTATTAGAAGTCATACTAAAGACAGTTGTACCAGTATTCTTAATTATCGCTACAGGATACATCATAGGTAAAAAAAAGAAACTAAACGTTCAGATATTAATAGACCTAATTGTCTATATTGCTGGTCCTGCGTTAATAGTATCATCTATTGCAAGAAGCGATATCAGCTTAGAGGATTTTGGGATAATTGCAGGAGCTTCCTTAGCAATTATCTTTGCTATGGTATTCCTGACTTATATAATCTTAAAGAAATCCAACAGAAAATGCTTATACTTGCCAATGGTCTTTGGGAATACTGGTTATTTAGGCTATCCTGTTGCATTATTTGCTTTTGGTGTTGCAGGACTTTCTAGAGCAGTTGTTTTTGACATGATGAACTCATTAGTAATCTTTAGTTTAGGGGTGTATCTAATAAACAAGAGAAATCAGTTTAAAGAGATTTTTAAAGTACCATTAATCTATGCTGTTGTTTTAGGTTTAATCTTCAATCTATTCAAAATCCCAATACCTGATGTTATCTTCAATCCAATTGAGATGATTGGTTTAATCACTATTCCTTTAGCTTTACTTGTTTTAGGATACCAATTAACAGAAATAAGGATAAATTCAGCAAGAACAGCTGTTTTAGCATCTTTATTCAAGATAATTGGAGGATTTTTAGTAGCGTTATTAATAATAAAACTATTCTCAATAGAAGGGCTAGCAAAAAACATAATCCTTTTACAAGCTGCAATGCCTTCTGCAGTTATGACAATGATATTATCAGCAAAATACAAAAGAGATGCTGCTTGTGTTGCTTCAATAGTCTTGATCACTACAGTCTTTAGCTTGATTACTATTCCTTTGATTCTTTGGTTTTTGCCATGATATTATTAGTTAAACAAACAAAAATTATTTAAACAACTTAAACCGAAATAGAGTATCATGGTGATAGAATCTCTAATAAGCCCTCTTAAAGCGGAAAGAAAGCCTTGGGAGCTGTTTTTTGTTGGCATGTTCTACTCAAGCTTGGCAGTACTGCTCAGCATGTGGATCTTTAAGTCCCATAGCAGTTTGGTGATGGTCTTCTTGACTGTTATAGCTTGCGTTCCTTTAATGTATGGAACAATAAAGCTTGAGGAGAAAAAGGATTTAGAGATAAGTGATGAAACACGGCTTTTGAAAGAGCACGGCAGAGCACTTTCGTTTTTTGTTTTTCTGTTCTTAGGGATTACTGTTTCATTCACTTTGTGGTATGTTTTTTTACCTTCGGACCTAGCCAGCACTGTATTCTCTGTACAGACTAAAACAATTAGTGATATTAACACACAGATAACTGGTCAAGGCATTAACAATTATTCTTTATTTTCAAAGATATTTTTTAATAATGTTAAGGTTTTGATATTTTGTATCATATTTGCTTTTATTTATGGTTCTGGCGCAATCTTTATTTTGACATGGAATGCTTCAGTGATAGGGACTGCAATGGGGAACTTTGTAAGAAGCAATCTTACTACGGCTAGTTTATCAGGATATTTTCAGATCACTTCGTTAAGCCTTTTTAGGTATATGATACATGGGGTGCCGGAGATACTGGCTTATTTTGTTGGAGGGCTATCGGCAGGTATAGTGTCTATAGCTATAATAAGGCACGACTTTAGGTCAGATAAATTCAGAAGGGTTTTAGTAGATTCAGCAGACCTTTTATTATTAGCATTAGGTTTGTTAGTAGTTGCTGGCCTAGTTGAGGTGTTTATAACACCATTATTATTCTAGAATTTTTAGCTTGCCTGGCTTTATCTCAAAAACCTCTCCTTGTTCAAGCAATTTTGTGACAATCTCTTCGGCCTCTTCAACATTTGATTTTTTTATTATATCCTGGGTGTCTGCACCTTCACCATTATCACACTCTTTTATCAGACTTAATATTTTTGCGTCAGTATCGTCTTCTATCGGCTCTTCTTTTACTTCTTCTTCATTCACTTCAACACTTGTTTCTTCTTCTTTTGGTTGTTCTACACTTCCTAATTTTAACTTTCTTAGTTCAACCCACTTAGGATTGTCTATCTTTCTTAATATTTCAGAGACAATATATTTCTCATTAAGATATTCTCTAGGTCTTCCTATTATCAATACAATATCACCTATCCCTACACTATCAAAATTGTTATTTTCTTCAAAACTTCTTATTGATATCCTTCCAGACCCATCATCTATTATCAGGTTTTGGTATTTTGTGTTTTCTTGATTTTGTTTATCAACTATAGCGGCCATTAGATTCACTCTAGAAATCTTCTTATTTCCTATCTCAATATAGTTTGGAGACCACTCACCTTCTTCTTTTACATAGGATCCTTTTATGATCTCATTTATCTTTACTTCGTATGCGACCTGTCTTTTCTGTGATTTTTCCATTTCAGAAATAAAACCCCTTATACAATATAATTGATTATGCTTTAAATAATTTTTGTTAGTAAGCCATTAAATTTTCTGTAAAAATCCATGTTTTGGCTCAAATAAATCTCCCGTTCTCTTCAATTTCTCCAAGGCCTCTTCTACCTTATCTTCTTCAACTCCTTTTTCTCTAGCTGTAGCGACAACATCGTCTATAGGTATTGTTTTTCCAATTTTCCCTTCTAGCTCATTGATTATTTCCTTTACAATTAGTATGTGGCTGCGAGCTGATGCAGAAACACCGGTAGCAATCCTGTCAATATCTATCTTTCCTGTTTCTTTATCAAAACCAACATCCATTAATGAATATTCTAGCAGGCTTATTGCTTTTTTTGAGTCTTTTTTTGTAACTTCAGTACCTAGCCTGATTCTGGCGTTTGCTTCGCTTAGCCTTATCAATGCTTCAAGCTGTCTAGGAGATATTGGAATTGTCTTTATGCCTTCTTCTGCACTGCCACTAGCGCGCATTTTTAGGTAGTATTTCTTTATCTCTTCTATTGCTCCGTCTGTAAGTTTTGGATTTATATTCTTTTTACTGTATGCTATATATTTCTTTAACAAATCAGTATCAATATCTGGCTCTTTTATATTGGGGCTTTGATGTAGGTTAAGTATGTGTGATGCTAGTAAGTTATCTTTTTTCTCATCTGGAAGATCTTTTATTGTGAATATCAGGTCAAACCTGTTTATCAGAGTTGGAGGAAGGTCTATCTGTTCTGCTACTATACCATAAGGATCAAACCTTCCGAATTTTGGGTTAGCAGCGGCAAGGACAGTAGTTCTTGCTAATAATGTTGCTTGTATGTTTGCTTTTGAGATACTAACTGTTTGATTTTCCATTGCTTCATGCATTGCTGATCTGTCTTCAGGACTTATTTTGTCCATTTCATCTATACAACATAATCCATTTGAAGCTAAGACCATTGCTCCTGCTTCTAGGCTCCATCCTTTTAGAAATTCATCTTTTACGACAGAAGCAGTCAAACCTGCCGCACTTACTCCTTTTCCAGAAACATATCTTGATTTAGGTGCTATTATGTTTGATCTTTTCAATAAAGCAGATTTACCTGCACCGGGATCACCAACTAATAAGACATGCATGTCACCTCTGCTCATAACACCATCTTTTCTTGTTTTGTGAATGCCACCAACCATCTGTAGGAGTATTGCTTCTTTAACTTTTTCATAACCATATATTGAAGGAGCTATAGAATTGATTAATTTCTCACGGCCTTTTGGATCTTCTGCTATCTCTCTAATCTGCCGCTCTTCTTCTTCTGTTACTTCTAATTCTAGGAATGTTTCTTCAACAGCTTCAACACAATTTGCTTCTATCAATAGATCAAACCTAGTAGACTTACTTCCTGTCCTTAATATTATTGGAACTTCTTTTATACTCCCGATAATCCTTATTCTAGCTCCAGGAGAGGTCTTTTTCTCAGAGAAAGGGCTTACTAGATCATCTTTAAGAAAAACATTCATTCTTTTTGGTTGTTCGCCGCCTTCTAGGCTTTCAGGATCTTCTTCTAATACAATACCTTGAGCATCAACAAGTTCTTTACTGACTAGATGGAATTTTCCTTTTCGCCCACAACCACATCTTGATGGTTCTTTGAATGCAGTATCTAATTGTAGAACGTTTATTATATTGCCGCAAGAAGGACATTCGAATTTTGCAGCTGTTACCTGAGGCCTTACGTCTGACTTCTGCCTTACAACACCTTCTATCTGGAATAGTTTATTTAGATGTTCGCTTCTTATATTTTTTATCTTAATTTCGCGGGATTGAGGAATGTTGTTGAATCTTACTTTGGTGTTGTCAGAATTCTCTAAATCTAGTTGCTCTATTGATATCTCTATTGCCTTTATAATTTCTTCTGGCTGTTCAAGAAGTAAGTCAGCCAGATCAGGATTAAACTTACCCAATTCAACAAAATCAATAACAAGAAATTTTTTGTCTTTCCTCAAATTATCTACTAATTCAGATAAGTAATTCTTTTCTATAAAATCCTTAAACTTTTCAATCTGTTTTTGAGGCTCCATGTTTCAAAACCCATCTAGATAATTACAAATAGTAGGTTGCTGTTGTCACTAAAAATAATAAAAAAAGTTATTTAACTTTCTTTAGATTAACGATTAGCTTGTCCAATGCGATATGTACTTCTTTCTCGCTCTTTGTTCCTGTACAAACTATTTTACCATTACTGAAAAGCAAGAATGTTGCTTTTGCTTCTTCTAGTTTGTAAACAAGTCCTGGGAACTGTTCTGGTTCATATTCTGTATTTTCAAGCTTCATTGCTAAAGTATTCAAGTTAAGGTCCATGCCAACCGATCCAGATGCAACTATATTCTGTATTTTTACTTCTGGCTTAATAGTTATCTTGATATTTATCTTTTCAAGGCTTTTTATTATCTTTTTGATGCTTTCATGTACCTTATCCATTGACCTTGCACCGGTACATACAACCTTGCCAGAGCTGAATATCAATGCACTTGTTTTAGGTTCTTTTATCCTAATAACAAGTCCTGGGAACTGTTCTGGGTTATATTCTGTGTTAGATAACGTAGCTGCCATCTTTTCAAGCGGAATATCATGCTCTAGAGAGGTAGAAACTACTATATTAACCACAGTTATATCTCTCTTACTAGATTCTTTCTTTTTAGCCATAAAGACACCCCCAATGACCTATTTTTTTTAAATAAAACCTTATTTGAGCTTTAAAAACCGTTTTATTTATAAATGTTTAAAAAGGAGCAAAGTATTTAAATACTTTCATTTATAAATGTGTCAGAAATCTTTGATTTCTGAGCATACTCAATAACCTTTGGTTATAGATACTTTAACAAGAAATATCTGAAGCCTTTCTCTATTGCTTCTAAGGATGCCTCCAGGATGTTTGTTGAAACTCCAACAGTGCCCCATTCTCCCCCATTGTTTTTAAACTCTATATAGACTCTTACACTACTTTCTGCGCCCATGTCTTCTGCTATCATAACCTTGTAGTTTACAAGTTGTACTTTATCTATTTCTTTATGTAGGGATCCTATCATCTTCTTTAAAGCATGATAGACAGAATCTACTGGACCGCTATCAACAGGAGCAACAACTTCAATATTTTTTCCATCAACATTACCAGTAAGTATACACTCTGAGAATTCTCCGCCTTTGCGTCGTTCAGACACTATTTTCCAGGTATCTATCTGGAAAACGCTTCCTTTTTTTCCAAAAAACTCTTCTTTTAGTATGAATTGTTCAGATGGTAAAGAGCCTATGTCGTAACCTTTTCTCTCTAAGAGCTCAACTTTCTTTAACATCTCTTTAACTTTAGGGTTATCTTTGCTTTCTTTGATCCTGAATTTTTTTAGAACCTCTATTATGTTTGCTTTTCCTGATAAGTCACTTAAGACAATCTCTCTTTGATTTCCAATTAATTCAGGGTTTATGTGCTCGTAAGAAGCGCCTTTCATTATAGCATCTACGTGAACTCCGCCTTTATGTGAAAAAGCGTTTTTTCCAACATAAGGTTGAGACTTATTTGATTTTATATTCGCTAGAGTGTATAATAAATTACTCAATGCTACTGTCTCTTTTAGTTTCACTTTATTCAATTTTATTTTATTTTTCAACATTAGACTGGGAATTACCTGACATAAATCTGCATTTCCGGTTCTTTCTCCAAAACCGTTGATTGTCCCTTGGACCATTTCAATGCCGAGATCTACACTAACTAACGAACTTGCAACACCTATGCCTGAATCATTATGGAAATGAACACCTAGTTTTACCTCTAACTTTTCCTTCTTCAAGAATTCATTAACTTCTTTTATTATCTGTTCTACTTCATTAATTAATGTGCCTCCATTGGTGTCGCACAATACCAAATAGTCTGCTTTAGCTAATGCGGCTTCTTTTATACAAGATAATGCGTATTTTTTATTGTCCTTAAAACCATCAAAGAAGTGCTCAAGGTCATAGAAAACCTCTAGATTCTTCTTTTTTAAGAACCCTATACTCTCTCTTATGGCTTGAAGGTTTTCAGATGGCTTTGCTTTTAACTGTTTTTGGACGTGAATTATCCAAGTCTTTCCAAATATGCATGCAACCTTGGCTTTGCTTTTTAGTATTGCTTGAAGATTAGGGTCTTTACTTACTTCTAGGCTTATTCTTTTTGTGCTTCCAAAAGCCACAATCTTAGAGTTTTTTAACTTTAGTTTATTTGCTTCTAAGAAGACATTCATTTCATTCTCATTAGACCCTGGCCATCCTAGCTCGATGTAATCAATACCAAAATTATCTAGGGCTTTGACTATTTCAAGCTTGTCCCTTAGTGAAAAATTCACATTTGCGCTTTGGCAACCATCCCTTAATGTTGTATCAAATATTTTCATTTGATCATGAGAAGCTGGCTACATCCCTTTATTAGAGAGGTAGCTTATACTATAATAATGATTCCTATAATTAAGAAAAACTTACCCATACCTGTTATCCTATTGGTATCTTTCATATTCCTATTGAGTTTGAATACACATATTTAAATCTTTTGATTGCTGTTTTTGTCACTTTAAAATGGTTAAAAATAGAAAGGTTTATAAATAATCAAAGCATTCCGATGTAAGTAAAAGAGGTAATGGAGGACGGTAAAATGATGTTAGTACAAAAAGATTTTTTAAACAAACTTAGAGATTTTGGATTAAATACTTATGAAAGTAAGGTATGGACAGCACTCCTTTCAAGAGGAGTTTCTACTGCCGGTGAGCTTTCTGATATTGCAGATGTTCCAAGAAGCAGAAGTTATGACGTTTTAGAAAGCCTTGAGAAGAAAGGATTTATCATAATGAAGCCTGGAAAACCTATTAAGTATATTGCTGTGAAGCCAGAGGAAGTTATTGAGAGAGTAAAAAGAAAGGTAAAGAGTGAAGCAGAAGAACAATTAAACATTATTGCAGATTTAGAGTCAGCAGATGTTCTAACTGAGTTAAATCTATTGCATGGTAAAGGCCTAAATTTAGTTCAACCAGCAGACCTAACAGGCGCAATCAAAGGAAGAAAGAACATCTATAATCATTTAGCAACTATGATAAAGACTGCTAAAAAGTCAATTACAATAGTGACATCTTCTGAGGGAGTTGTTAGAAAGAATGATGCATTGTCAATATACTTAAAAAAAGCAAAACAAAAGGGTGTGAAAATAAGGATAGCTGCCCCTATTGAAAATCAGGAATTAACAGATCTTGCTAAAGTGGCAGAAATAAAAAATACAGCCCTTAAGGCAAGATTTTGTATTGTTGATAAAAAGGAAGTGCTTTTTATGCTTTCTGATGATGCGAAGGTTCATCCAAGCTATGATATAGCGATATGGGCAAATACAGAGTTTTTTGCTAATGTTTTAGAGAGGTCTTTTGAGAGTTTTTCAACTAGGAAATAACTCTTTTATCTCTTAAATTAAAGCAAGATTTTAGGGATTTATATTGTACCCAATATATCAAGCAAAGCTTAATGTTCCTAAATCTTTGTGTTTTTTGAGTGTGAAATTCCAAAATTTGGCACAAAATTTCGGCGGCAATTCATTTATAAAGTTTAAAAAGAAAAATGAACCCACCACTTATCGTATCAGGATTTTGTCAGAGTTTTGAAATCAAAAGGCAGTTT
>JAYEIZ010000266.1:0-1895 GCA_034660355.1 Nanobdellota archaeon | reverse complement strand
TATGTTGGAAATATTACAAGCACATTTGTCTTAGATGATAGTGATGGCTATACAATATTTGATTGGTCTCTTACAACTGCTATAAGCGGCGAGGTGTATGCATCAAGAGCTTCCAGTATTAATTGGAGCGGTATTAATTGCTCTGTTGCTAATGCTACTCACTGGGAGAACAAAGAATTGAACCATTCAAGAGAAGATAATATCTCTGCAACATTCAATAATACTGATAATACTGCATTCTCTGTTGGTGATATCTCAATTATTGCAGATTCATGCCCTACAACTAACTTACATGTCAATGATACTTATGCACTAAATGATGATTGGGAAGAGGTATTGTTGTATGATGGAAATAAGGGGCTTAATGCTACTTGGAATATGACTAGTAATGAGGATTTTAAGAATTTAGTATATGCAGCTATTATTGAAGAAGATGCTTATGGATATAGGGGGAATGCAGATGGAAATGTATATGATTTCCAGATGCTGCTTCCTGAGAATGGAGATAGTTCGTGGGTTGGTTCAACAGCATATTATTTTTGGACTGAATTGAGTTGAATGTAATCAAGATTATAAAATAAGATGAGAAAAGAAGAAAAAAGTCAAATTATGTTTTTTTTAGGAGCGGTTTTTGTAATTAGTGCCCTATTATCTGGTATTTCTATGATAACAATGAATGTTATAGGTATAGGTGAAGTAAACAGCACTTCAACAAAGGCATATATATGGAATAGTGAACCCAACATAACTCTTGTCTTTATTGATCCCAATCCTGTAATAGACCTAACTCCTGGAAACACTACTCAGGTAAATTGCACAGCTTATATCTGGGATTATAATGGTGCGCAGGATATTCAGGGTATTAGCGGCAGCCTTTACTATACATCAGCAGGTGATGGATTAACTGCTGATAATAATTATAGGTATATTAATTCCAGCTGCGGCAATTTAACTACTGGTGCTTGCACTGTGATATCAGCTTACAATACTTCCTGTAAATGCAGCTTTAATGTATTGTACTATGCAAATAGCGGAACATGGACGTGTAATATGACTGTAACAGATAGAGGGGGTAATGCAACTGAGAGGATACGCTTCTTAAATGATTCATTGACCTCTAGCACTGTAACAATCAATCCCTTACTAGGTGTTGTAGTGCCTAATGAACTAGATTATGGCAATCTATCTGTTACTGAGACATCAAGTCAACTCTCAGCTAATGTGCGTAATGGAGGTAATGTCCCTATAAATATTAGTATAAGAGGGTGGGGAGGAACAACCGATTATGCAAGCAATCTTGCGAATACAGCTATGCTTTGTGAGTACGGCAATATCTCTATAGCAAATCATAAGTATTCCACTAATATAAGCCAGACATTTGCCAATATGACTAATCTTACTAGCAATTTAGCTGGGATACACGAGTTTAATCTGTCTGTAAGGAAGGATGATCTATTCTATACTAATGATAGTAATGTAACTTATTGGAGATTGCAGATTCCAATGTCAGTAGCTGGCCAGTGTAATGGAACCATACAGTTTAGTGCTGTGGATATAAGTTAAGGATGATAAAAATGGATAGCCCATTTGAAGAATTTATTGGAAAAAGTGTAAAGGCACCTTATAGAGATGGAACTCAGTTTAAGATAGCAAGAGGTGTTTTAGAGTTTATCAATAATGGGTTTGTGAAAATTGACGGGAAGCTGGGTACGATAATAATCAATGAAAAAAATATTGAGAAAATGAGTCTTTTGAAGGAGGGAAGGAGAAATGGATAGCCCATTTGAAGAATTTATTGGAAAAAGTGTAAAGGCACCTTATAGAGATGGAACTCAGTTTAAGATAGCAAGAGGTGTTTTAGAGTTTATCAATAATGGGTTTGTGAAAATTGACGG
>JAYEIZ010000265.1:0-8499 GCA_034660355.1 Nanobdellota archaeon | reverse complement strand
TTTTCCTCCGCCATTACTGGCAAAAGAAAGAAATAGACTATTTGTTTTTAATTTTCAGAAATGATTTCAAAATTATGTCACAAGGTTTAATCTAAAGGGTGTGACAGAGTTTTGAAATCGCACAATATGGTTTGCAAACATAAATATTTATATATACCTCTAATTTCTATGATCTTATGACATTAACAATAGAAGACATAGCAGTCTTTTGCAAGAAGAAAGGTTTTGTTTATCCGAATAGTGAAATTTATGGCAGTTTTGCAGGATTCTTTGATTACGGACCATTAGGGGTGGAGCTTAAGAATAATATTAAGGGTGCATTTTGGAAAAGGTTTGTTCAGGAGAGGGAAGATGTTGCGGGTATAGATGGAACAATAATAACACATCCTAAAGTGTGGAAAGCGTCTGGTCATGTTGATTCTTTTACAGACTATGTATATAAGTGCGATAAATGTAAGATAATGAATAAAGGGGAGAATGATAAAGGCATGAAATGCCCTAAATGTCAAAGGGAAATGAGAAATGAAGGACAGTTTAACCTTATGTTTACTACTCAGGTTGGACCTATATCGAATAATGAGAATGTTTCTTATTTAAGACCTGAAACAGCGCAGGTAATCTTCACAAACTACAAGCTGGTAAGCCAAACTTCAAGAACAAAATTACCTTTTGGTATAGCGCAAACAGGAAAAGCGTTTAGAAATGAGATTTCTCCAAGAGATTTTTTGTTTAGAAGCCGAGAGTTTGAACAATTCGAGATAGAGTTTTTTGTACATCCAAAAAAAGTAGATGATTGTGAGTATATAAAAGAAGTTGAAGATATGAAGGTGAGTATAATAACTGAGGAACAGCAGAAAAATAATGAAGAGCACACTGAAATGACAATAAAGGAGATGATAGATAAGAAGATAACTTCGCAATGGCATTTGTATTGGTTGGCGCAATATTACAAATTTTTCTTAGATTATGGGATAAAAAAAGGAAATCTGAGATTAAGAGAGCATTTGAAAGATGAGTTGGCACATTATGCTACGGCTTGTTTTGATATTGAGTATAGGTTTTCGTTTGGATGGAAAGAAATACACGGGAATGCAGATAGGCAGCAGTTTGATCTTAGCCAGCATATGAAACATTCAAAAACAAACTTAGAGTATTTTGATGAAGAGACAAAGGAAAAGGTAATACCTTATGTTGCTTCAGAGCCTTCGCAAGGCATTGATAGGGCGTTTCTAGCTTTTCTAATAGATTCTTATAATGATGATAAAGAAAGGGGCAATATTGTTCTGAATTTGAGCCCTAAATTAGCTCCAATTAAGGTGGGGGTGTTTTCATTAGTTAATAAGCTGAATGACGAGGCTAAAAAGTTATTTGAAACATTGAAAACAGAGTTTAATTGCTTATTTGATAAAAGTGGCGCTATAGGAAGAAGATATGCGAGGGCAGATGAGATTGGAATTCCTTATTGCATAACAGTTGATTTTGATACTTTAAAAGACAAATCAATTACCATAAGGGATAGAGATACAACAAACCAGATTAGAGTTAAGATTGGTGATTTAACAAATATACTAAGTAGTCTATTGAATTGTAAGGTACGCTTTGAGGAAGTATTGAAATTAACAGAATAACTGTATTCGAGAGAAAACCTTTTATACATTCTTAACTATTTATACAATATGGCAGATAATGTTGGAAGAAGAATAACTGTCTTGCTCCTAATTGCTGCAATATTGTGGTTTCTTTATGATAACTTTGGTTTATCTCCAATATTAAAGGTAACAGTAACTAGTGAGGAATCTGAAGTTGAAACTAGTAATCTTAGGATTACAAAAAAGATTGATGAAAGGCCGTTAAAGATAAGTGTGGGGTCGTTCAATAGATCATTTACAAATAATTATGCTTCTATTGACATAGAGAATGTTGATAGTGTTCCAGGTAATGTAACAGTAATACTTTATTGTATGTATTCTTCTAATACTGAGGATAAAACTGAGTATATTTTATCTGGGAAAACAAAGAGATTCGAGTTTTACAATCTTGGGAATGATTGTGAGCAATATGATGTAAAGCCAGCAGATGTAATAGTAGAAACTTAGTGGAGTAAAAAAGACAAAATATTGATTTAAATTGTTTGTCTTTTTTAATATAGTAGCTGAATTATATGATAAATAATTAACGTCAGCTACTATAAAATAACAATATTTATAAAAAACGCCTTTCTTCTAATTCTAAAATGGCAATAAAAGATTTACAAGCAAAACAAGGTCAGGTGGATTTAATAGCTGAAGTTACAGAAAAAGGCGACATTAGAGAGTTTGAGAAGTTTGGAAAGAAAGGAAAAGTGTGCAACGCTAAGATAAAAGACGCTACAGGAGAAATGTCTCTAACTCTTTGGAATGAACAGATTGACCAGATTAAAACAGGACAAAAAATCCATATAATTAATGGATGGGTTTCTGAATGGCAAGGTGAAAAACAGCTTTCAACAGGAAAATTTGGGCAATTAGAGATAGTTGGGGAAGGAGATGAAACAACTGACGAAGCAGAAGAAGCTGAAATAGCATCAGGAAAAGCCGCTAAGACAGATGAAGGAGAGAACATACTTACTGAAGACGAGAAAGCAGAAGAAGAGATAATAAAAGACGAAGAAGAGATAAAATAATAATATTTATATAGGGTTTCTTAATTCTTAAACCTTAATGGGACCGTAGCTCAGCCTGGGAGAGCACTAGTTTGCTTTTAAGCAAGGTGATACTGAAGATTCCTTGCTGAGAACTCAGATCTGATGACTGCTCACGCAGGATGATTATTAGAGATCTAGGTGTCGTGGATTCAAATTCCGCCGGTCCCATAATTTATTTTCTAACCTACTGCCATATTTATATCCATTATCCTATTTGCAATAACGTTGAATATTATCATGATTGTAGCAGAAATAAAACAATACAGTAAAGCAGATCTAGTTAAGTTATTCCCTAGGAGATACTTCTCATTCAGTTTGTCAGTACCATTCTCTATACCATTGGATAGGACAGTTAAGATATAAGTTATCTGTACTACATATATACCTACAACTAACTGGAAATAATAGGTTGGAACGCCTTGACCAAAAAAACCACCTGCTAACATTCCTCCGACATCCTGTCCCTCTCCTAATTTTCCCATCTGTAATGATAACTTTCCCAGTATGGTTGTTACCATAGAAGTTATCCCTATAACTATTCCAGATATTATGGGGGTTAAGAACTTTATTTGAGAGTTCATAGAAGATATTATTTCGGACATCAGATCCTTTAGCCTTTCATTTACCTTATGGATCTCTTTTACATACTTTGAGATATTTATTAGGGCAACAGCAGCTACTTTTGGTCCTTTTTTGACTGATTCAGAAAGCACCTTCATTGAGCTTTCAATTAGATTAGAGGGATAATATACTAAAGCTCCATTCTTTGGGTTGAATATAGCATCATTAACACTCATCCCTAATTTCCTAATGTTGTTTGATACTAATTGGAAAAAGGCGCCAGAGGCTGTCCCATCCATGCTGTTTCCTGCTTTTCCAAACGCTATCTCAGCAGGCAGACCATCACCTAGCCTATTTCCTAATTGAAATAATCCTGAGGCGAATTCCTGTTCTAGCTCCTCTGTTTTTCTTCTAATTTTAATAACGTTCTTTGATTTTAGCTTGAAATAATATCCTAATGAAAGGCCAGCACCTATAGTAACAAATAAGCTTAATAGTGAAGCGCCTAAACCAAAAGGGCCGGTGATTTTACCTTGTTCATTACCTCTATAATCTAATAAACAAAATGTTTTGAAGCAGGTAGAACTTTCATCTGCATCTCCAAAACCTAAACCTGTCTCATCTGTAATAAACCAATGAAGTATTATTGGACTTAGGCCTACAATTAAAAGCAAAATACCAATCGTGAGGCTTATAGATGCAGGACTTATCCTAACATCTTTACCCCCCATCTTAAATGATGTGCCACTATCCTTCTTAAACTCCGGAAGTTCGCTTATGTCTGTGCTGCCGTATCCTGTGGGCCTTTGTGATAGTATCTTTTTACCTAAGTAATAAACCATAATTGGCAGCCCAATATTGTAGATTAACGCTATATTCTGCCACTTGACGTCGCTCATAAAACTTACAATTAAAGGTAAAATAACTAATCCTAGAATAGGAAGAATTATCCCCATCATATGTAGCATAGTGATAGGAGTCTTAAGATTTTGTGCATAATGCAACATTCTTTCATATGTTTCTGATAATATAACATCTAATGATTTATCTAATGTTGCGATTCTTGTTTTTTCTCCTCCTTCGTATAGTGATGATTCTACTAAGTGAAATGCTTCTATAAATTCTGTATTCCATTTCTTCCATGTCACTAGGTAAGCGTCCAATGATTCTTTGATAGAAGGATACTTTCCAGTCTCAACATTCCAGAGGATTTTCTTGAAATCTAGGCTTAAAGGGGGGGCAATATGATCAGAGGCAAACTGTATTGCGAGTTCAAGGTTGGAGGTGTGCCTCATGTATGTCACAACATAAAATATGCATAAGACCATCTGGTTAGAGGCTTTAAGACGCCATGAATTGGCAATGAACATAGGTAACCTTCCCAATGGGCCTATGAGGGAGACACCTAAGATTATAAAGAAGAAAACAACAAAAAATGAATGGAAGAACATCAGTGATAATGCAACTGAAAGGACAATTACTATGAATGGAACGATCATTGCAAAAGAAGTTGCACCCGCAGTGGTAATATTTATGTGGCAGATATCTATTGCCTCTTGCATATCTGCTTCTTTCTTTTTATCTGGTTTTACCTTAATTAACTTCTCAAAATAGTTACATAGTTTCTCATATAACGTTAGATGGGTTGCAAGATATTCTTTTTTGAATTCAATATATTCTCTTGTGATTACTTTTTCAGTTGGTTTTTCTTGAGTTGTGCTGTTTTCTATAGTGTCTCCTAACTCTTTCTCCATCTTTTCCTTATATCTTCTCATCAAATCTCGCATGTTTCCGTCTTCACTCATTTTAGAATTATGCTATCTTTCTCTTTTTTATACTTCTCTTAAGCCATTCATTCCATTCAAAAAATATTTTTTTAGAATCTAATGCGCCTACTTCTTCCTTTACGTTTTCTGATATCTTGTGAAATTCATCATTTGATTGTATTACAAAATTGGCCTCTAATAAATTTAGGTCTTTTTGCTTTACAGCAAGCTTAACTAAAGTTTCTTTTGTTTTAGCTCTTAACAATATATTATCCCACACAGCATCCCAATTACCTGCCCATTCTCTTACATTACCTGCTATTGATTTTAATACTTCAGATTCGCCATTAATTAAGTCATCTGATGGTTGTAGGTCCCCTGATACACCATCATATTTCATCAAGTCAGAAAACCCGCCCTCTAGTAAAGGATCTTGTTCCCATTTCTTTCTGACTTCAGTAATTGAAGTTACTTTTCTCCATCTATGCAGGCCGTCTGCTGATCTTATAGGATTTGCAACAACAATTACATCTGTAGCTTTGAAACTTGTTCTTGGTACTTGCAGGTCATTAACAACCCTGTCAAATACTCCATATGGTGAATCACCATGAATTGTACCCGCAACAACATTTGCAAGTGCACCAACACGCATCGCTTCGTACAGGCTTTTGGCTTCTGTGCTTCTTACTTCTCCAACAACCAAACAAGAATCTCCCATTCTTAATGTTGTTCTTATTCCTTCTTCAGCTGAAACCTCTGATGTTCCTTTAGTCATTGCTGAAGCTACCTTCATCTGTTGAACATTATATCCTAATTCCCTTAATGATTCGGTTGGCAATTCTAATGTATCTTCAATAGTTATTATTCTGTACTTTCTCATTATCTCTATTAGTAGACTACCTAATAAAGATGTTTTTCCTGCACTTCTTGTACCTGCTACTAACATTGTTCTTGAACCGTCGATAAGGAAACTTAATATGCCTGCCCCTAATGGATTTACCATATTGTTATGGATGAATAATGGTAGTGTCCATGGCTTATCACGGTGCCTTCTAAGAGCATATGCTAATCCAGAAGGATTCAAAGGAGCGCTTATAACAGCAACTCTTGAACGTGAACCTGGAAGTATCAGTTCTGTGTCTAATATAGGGTTAGCTTCGTCTAAGGGTCTTCCAGATACCATTCTGAGTTTAGAAGCCCAAGAGTCTGCATCTGTCACTGTAGGCATAACATTTGTTTTACAATCACCAAATTCTGCATGAGTAATGAACATAGGTATTTCCCCCATAGGTGAATTTATTGTTATGTCTTGTATTTTTTTATCCTGTAATAAGATTTCAATTAAACCAAACCCTACAGTATATCTTACTAATATGTTTGTTAGTTCATCTACATCTTTACCATTTAATCTTATCTTCTTAAACTCTATCAACTCTTCAATTAAATCACGACCAATATTATAGAAAACAGCCCTCATCCTTTCTGGATCTACGAATTCAGACCTTTTTGGTTTGTGTTCTGTCATTATTTTTCTTGCAGAGTCTAGAATTTCGTATTTATCTTCGCCTAATTGGAATTCTGGAGGGTTTATGTGGTATAGATACTGTATTGTGTCTGGTAGCTTGAATATTGTTACTTCTGTATTGCCTACCATGTAAGAATCTAGCTCTTCTCCTTCTTCTGGGAATTTTGACATTAATTTAGTAAATAAAAAGTCAGGCTTTATCAAGGGCCTAAATATCATCCTGTATAGATCTCTTGAACCTACCCTATACCCTGCTAAGTTTTGTTTTGCCATGGAGATTAACTTTGTTTTTTCAAAAAGACCGATAAGGTGATTCATCAGATTTATGTAGTTTTGTTGACATTTATTACATCTTATATCAGCTGTTCTTCGTATCTTTATGTTCTCGTCTCTTAGTATCCTTATTAATTCAACATATGCTCCTATTGGATCTGATCTTAGAAGATTAGAAATAACATTTCTTACATTAGAATACCATTCATCAACACATTTTGTACAAGATTTATCATAGACAAAAGCATTGTATTTTAGTACATCTCTTTCCTTTAGCAGTTTCTTGTATAGATCAGCTATCTCCTTCACTAATGCTGTTTGTGTGAAGTCATATTCTATGTTTCTTCTTTGAAAATACACAATCTTCGATACATTACCTGATTCATTAAGAATGTCACATGTCTTAGACATTGTTGTAGGATCATCCTCTAAAGAAGGAACCCTGGTGTAGTTTTCACAATTAATCTGTAGAATTACATCGTCCCCTTCTCTGATTATATCATATGAAAAAGGCTTTTTATTAAATAATGCCATGATCTATCCCTCTCTTTTTTACTCTTCTTTTTTTAATTTCTCTAATGCAATCTCAATTAAATGTGATTTGTTCCTGAATCTAGTTCTGTCCTCTAACTTCTTATCTATCCATTTAATCAGTTCTTCATCAATTGTCGCAGATATTGCTTTTTTGCTCATTCTATATTATAAAATATATTTTATATTATTAACTCTGATTATATATATTTTATAATATAATGAGTATTTAAGCTTTTTGGAAAAATAATCCGTTTTTTTGAGAGTAAAAAATTAATCGAGGTGATTAAGAATGGTAAATAGATTTAAGATACATAGGATAGTTGAGTACATAAAGTTATTTGGTTTCGAGTTTGAAACTTACGATGTGATTGAAAGTTTAGATGGTGTATTGACTTTTTACAATGTTTTTGACCACATAAGTGATGAAGAATACTATTTTCTGATTGATGAATTACTTCTTTTGGCAGAACAATTTGAGTTCAGCGAAGTAGATCATTTAGCTTCTCAAGATGACCCATTAATCACAGGCATCAAAGAAAACAATCTTGACTTAAGAACACAAACAATAGAAAGAAAGCTGGCAAGAGCAGGCAGTCACATCTCACAGGACGATTTCTTACAGAATCTAGCTCTTACTTAACCTTCTTTTTATCTTTTATATCAGTACATATATCTTTCATTGTTCCCACATCTGGAAAAACAGAAAATTGGTTAAATTTATAATCATGTATCTTTTCATTTGGTCTATCAGCAGTCGCTAAACCCGAACTACCATAAGTTGGTGAACAAACTTTCAATATACTTCCATCTTTTGCATCTAATAATGTACCTGTTACCCTATATAGATGTGGCTCGTTGGTCCACGAAGCATCGTAGAAATGAGTTGCTTCGAATGCAAAGACAATATCTGAGTTCCCTGCTATAGCATCCAAATCTTGTTTTTGTAAGCGTCCTTGTTTTTGTGCTACTAGAGTTGCAACCTTTTCTTCATCTTCTACACTTGAATGATGGAATTGGATGGGTAATTCAGAATACTCATCTCTCATCCTGCCTAATAAGGTAGTATATAACTCATGAAGAATTGATTTCCTAATTGGTTCATAATCAGGAGGCATAGCTGAGTTATCATATACAAAAATTTTTGCACGGAGTTTCCC
>JAYEIZ010000264.1:0-8533 GCA_034660355.1 Nanobdellota archaeon | reverse complement strand
AAAGTCTGCTTTTTTGATTGAGACAAAACATGAAAAGAAAATAATCAAAGAAATGTACAAATATATGATACCTTTAACTCTGATAAAGCTGATACTTAAGAAAAAGAGTTAGTTGTGCAACAGGACACAGGTATAAAAACATTTAAATAATATCTATTTCTTAAATCTCATAAAAAGGGTGGTATTTATTAAAGGTAAACTAATATTTTTGCTATTGTTGCTTATTTTCATATTCTCATCAATGAACTTCGGAGAAGAAGTCCTAGAAGAAGAACCAGAACAAGCATCTGCTCAAACAACAACTAAAGCTTATATCCAAATTCCTAATTTTAAGGTTCTAGACGAAAACAACTATGATATTATCACTTTGATAAAAGATGCAGAAATACCTGCTTCTTATGAAGGTTCTTTGATAAGATTAGAATCAGATGACTTAACAGATATTATCAGGGTTATAACAAATCTTAAGACAGAAAAGGTTGTTATTTTTAGTGAGGATCTTGGTTTAGCTGATAGATTAGAAGAGCAAGGGATTCTAAATGTTGAAATAATTTGGGATTAATTTTTTATAGATATATTTATATATGCACTAATCTATTTATCTTATAACGTGGCAGAAAACATAAATTTAAAAGAAGTAAAACGAGTTTTTTCTAAAATTCTTCAAGCATATAGAATGAGACTAAATTTAATGCAAAGAAGATCTGAAGTATTAAAGGAATTCCTTGGGTTTCATAATGTCGATGATTATACTAGATATCGAGTTAATAAGCAAGAGATAATAAGTGTATCTAAACGGAAGGAGAGCATCGGTAATTCACTTAGAATCAAAAAAAGCTTAGGAATAATTCTGAAAAAAGAGAAAAAAATTCTGGATATAATTCTTGAAGAAGATGACCGGGGAGAGAATAACATCGAAATCGCATTCAAAATTCTGGATAAATACCATGAATACTTTGAGGAGAACTCACCAAGGAGCCCCATCAAGGGCATTTTAAGAAAATACAACATAGAGGCAAAAGATGTTCTTAATGCAGCTCACAATGCACTTATTTTTCTACATAAGCTGGATGCTGACATCAGGCGGATTGAAAAAAGGATTGAACTAGAGGAAATTTTCATGGAGGATACCGATGATGCAAATCCTAATAAGGATAAATTGTATAACTTTGCCCGGGCATGGCAAGAAGAGATATATGCCAATTACAAATTGATGAACCACATAAAGAAAATATTTACTAAATCAAAGAAAGTAAGACTCAAAGGGGACCAGGAAGATAACATTTTTGGAGCAATTGTAGGTGGTACGTTTATGGGTGTGAAAGGCATGAATTACGTTGCTAATGCAAACCGGGGAGGCGAACACCAGATTAGTGAGGAAGTTACATCTCTCTTAGGGGGATTTGGTGTGTTAATACTTTTTGCTTCTATGGTTGGAGCAATATATAATTATTCTAAAAGGTATAAGAATGTTTATATTGATAGCGAAAGCGCAATAAAAGAATTTACTAAAAATGAATTAACTAAAACCCCCAAAAAAATACATTGGTGGAGAAAAATATTCTGATTAGTTGCTAAATCTTATACTCAGAATCGAAAACATCTTTTATCTTCTTTGCTTTTACATTACCTATCTTCTCAACCTTTTGTAGCTCTTTCTCAGAAGCATTTACAATATTCTTCACAGACTTAAACTTTCTAAGAAGGGGTTTTGCTAATGAAGGACCGACACCTGGTAAAGAAGATATAATATACTCTTGCCATTCCCTTAACGACATCCCTTTTTTCTCCCCATGAGCCGCAAACTCAGATCCTGCTTCTTCCTGCTCCCTCTTAGCAATTATCTTCATTAAGGAAGCAGTTTCTATTGCTTTATTTGTGAATAGTATAGGGATACCATAACTTACAGAGATTGTAGCAAGCATGCCGCGTATTGAATTAGGATGGACATTACGAATAGAGTAGATGTCTTGCTCACCTTCAACTATAACTAACGGCCTTTCAAACTTCTCCTTAAGCTCTCTCATCTGCTGTAATAGTCTTCCATCAATCAAAGAATTAACAAAATCCTCTGAAGTCTTAAATTCAATCCCCACTCTAGATGACAACAAATAATCAGCACTGTCAAGTTTCTCAAGATGAATTGCAGCACCCATCTCAATCAATTCTTTTATTACAGCACTTCCTTTCTCTCTATGATCAACAATAACTTTAATCTTGTCCTCTTCTTTAACGTATTTTTCAATTGTCGGTTGAGGACTATGGGCAGTTGCAAACTTTATTCCTAATTTCTTCTTTATCTTATCTAATGTCCGATACATTCGTTTTTCTTTATGGTGTGCAGACCATTTATATCCTACATCACGAGTATTTTCCGTCATAAGCATTATTACTCTTCCTTTCTCTAATCTTCCAGTACGACCTCTTCTCTGAATAGTTCTTATTGCAGAAGGTATTGGCTCATAAAATATAACTAAATCAACTTTAGGGATATCCAATCCTTCTTCACCAATAGAAGTTGCAACTATTACATTAAATTCTCCTTCACGAAATTTCTCTAAAACAATCTTTTGCTCTTTTTGGCTTAACCCTGTTTCACCTTTCTTAATCTGCCCAACAAATAACTTAGCATTAATTCCTTCTATCTTATTCAAAACATCAACAATATTTGCTGCATTATCCCTATACTGATTGAAAACTATAATCTTAAGGTCTTTGCTTTTCTTAACCTCTTTTCCAACTATCTTCTGTAACTCTATGAGCTTAGGGTGTTCTACCTTATCAGAAAATAATCTATCTGTCTTAATGAGTGCAGTTCTAAAGTTTACATCACTAATAAGGTTCTTTACTGCTTTTGTCTTTTTAGCAGCACCATCTTTTTGTAACTTTTCCATATAGGAATGCAAAGCAGGAATTCCCTGAGTCTCAAGTAATTCTAAACCGTGCTGTATCTTCATTATCTCAGCTAAAACAGATATTGCGTTCCATAAAACAAAATCTCTTCCTGCAGAAACAGCCTTCCCTCTTAGTTCTCCCTGTAATCTTAATAAGTCAGTCTTGCTAACATACTTTAAATCAGAATCTTTTCTTTTCAAAACTCCCCATTTCTTTAATTTCTCCATCCTATCTTTTATTATAATATTAATTGATTTCTGGATGTCAGAGAATATTGGAGGTAGACTTACTTTTACCCATTCAATTTCTACCTCTTGAATATAAGGCAGCACATCAGGATCTTTATCAGTTCTAACTTCAATGTGTTCTACCTTAAGATTATTACATACTTCTTCTATCTTCTCTAGATCACTTCCAGGAGAAGCTGTTAAAGCTAATACTCTTGCATATCTTGCTTTTTTCACATACTGCTGCGTGAGCCATACATAAGCATAATCACCAACAGCTCTATGCGCTTCGTCTATTCCAAGTAAAGAAACATCTTCAAGGTTGATTCTTCCTGCAATTATATCATTCTCTAACCCTTGGGGAGTTGAAAATATTATCTTGGCAGTTTTCCAAAGCTCTGCCCTCTTCTCTGGCTTTACTAAACCAGTAAAAACAGCCATATCCTCTTCAGGAATCTCAAAATGTTTTTTGAAAACAAAGAGATACTGATCAATCAAAGGCTTTGTAGGCCCAATGAACAAGATCTTACTCTTAGGATAAAGCTTCATCCTATGCGCAGCAAGCATAAGAAAGATATTTGTTTTGCCCATTCCTGTTGGGAGTACAACTAAAGTATTCTTAGAAGTGCAGGTATTGAATATGGTTTCCTGGTATAGTCTAGGTTTGAAGTCTTTTATCATTTTCCTAATCATGTACCTTAGTTAAGATGAAATAACTTTTAGTGTAGGGGTGGGACACTTAATTTAGTTGTGCTCTTGTGGGGAGGTTAAACTAATTATTTAGCTTGATAAATACTTACCCCCTAACAAAGAAGTAAGTTTTTCTAGTTTATATAGTTTATCAATTACCCCATAACAGTGGCGAGGCGAACCGGGGGTTGTCTCAGTCGGGGTGGTTCGCAAGGCTTCCGCAGAAGCCGTCGAAGCCATTATTGTTATTGAGTTCAAAATCAAATAAAGAAAAACAACAAAGCAATTAATAATCATGTCCTGGTGCTAATATCTTATACCCTATCTTCTCCAAGCTCTTCAAACTGGAATCCATCTTGCTAGCTTCAGAAAAAGGAAGATCAGTTCTGCCTATTCCATTAAAAAATAAAGTATCACCAGAAAACAGAACTTTCTCTTTCTCATAATAAAGGCATACAGAACCTTTTGTATGTCCAGGAGTATTAATTATCTTAATTCCAAGAAAATCTTCAAGAGGATTAAGTTTAACCTTAAACCACATAGCAAGTAAAGGATCACCGATTGTAAACATCTTGTTCTTCTTCAAAAGTTCAATCTCAGATGAAGAAGCATAATACTTAGCATTTGGAAACAAATCAAAGTTTCCAGTATGATCATAGTGAAGATGGGTAAAAACAACCCGGTCAACCTTCCCCAACTCAATCTTCTTGCTTAACTCTTCCTCAACAACTTGCCTATACATCCTAGGTCCACTATCAATAATAATCTTCTCTTTCAAGTCTAAAAAATAAATATTACTATCTACATTCAGTTTGTAAACATTCTTGGCAATCTCTTTCATAAGAAAAAAGCAAAACAAAGTATTATTTAAATCTGCCCTTTAAGGCCATAATTTTATATCTTTTATTAAGCCCTTAAGATGCGCATAATAACTGATAAATATCCCTAAAACAAAAAAGAGCATGATAGATAGATAATTGCCATATCTAGACCCAACTAAAAAACCAATCAAGAACCCTACCAAGATAAGAACATATGGAAACACCGTGCTTTTTCTCCTATTATAAATCAACCTTCCACCCAACATGCCTGCTACAAGTATAATTGCATAACTCAAAACAGCAGATGGAGCAGCAAGAGAAAAAACAAAACCTATTATCAAAAGCACAAAAGCAATGATCTCTGCCCAATTTCTAAAAAATACAGCCGTCATTTCCACTTCTTCCCGTAAGGGCCCCTCCAGTTTTTACTTTCAAAAAATATGTAATAGAGTAACCAACAGATTACCCCTAAAACTATAGAGCCGAAAACCGCCATCAACACATTAATATCTAAATATAATAAGATGCCTGCAACAACCAATGTAGAGAATATTAAAGCATAGACCATCCTGCTGCCAAAAAATAATTTGCTTCCTGATAATGGGGGGATAGGCAGCATATCATATATTGCTAAGACAATAAAAAATAATATGGCTTTTTCCAATAAAGGAGCATTCATATAAGCATTTAATGCCTTAAATATAGCAGCTAAACTAATCAAAGCTATTGGACCAGCAGCAGCAATCATTCCATTGGCAAAATATCCAAGACCATACCTAAAGTACCCTAGTCTATGTCCTGCTAGATGATGGATCATAATACTCCCTGGTAACAATAACCATATGCTGCCTTTGGAAACAAAAACAAATATCAAGCTTACCAACAACCCAGTAAGCCACATCTTATGCTCTACCTTATACCCCACACTTAACCCAGCAATCCTTTGTGCAGAAGTATAGACAATAAGCCCTAAAACAACAATCAAAGCAGCATTAAACCAATTAAACAAGCCAGACCTTAAGCTAAATTCTGCCCTGCCCCACTCTTTAAATGATATTATAAAAGAAAATACAATAATTGTTATTATAAAACCTCTAAGTTCAGAAGGTGTAAATTTGTAGTATTTCTTGATTTTCTCCTTCAAATCTAACACAGCAGCCATCCTACCCTAATATTTATTTCCTCTATATATAAATATTTTGGGTTTTACCTGCTAAACTGATAGAATAAGTGATATCTACCTTATTTATTCCTTTCTTTATAATATCAATAATCTCTTTCTCATGCCCAGCACCCATTATTGCAAGTACCTTATCATCCGGCCTTTCTTTTATGATATTAATCAATCTTCTTGCCATTATATCATTTCTTTCAACAATCAAGACCTTATAGATGTTAGGATACCTCTTTTTGACCTTACCAACCAATTTCCTTATTATCTTCTCTTCAGGAACCTGTGTTAAGTCAAACTCTACCTCTTTCTCCTTTAAAACAACTGCCCTAAAAACATCCACAAGAAAATTCCATTTCTCCCTCCAACTTAGAGTTTTAGAGAGCCGTTTCAAAGTAATCTCAATATCTTGATCAATCAAAGCTAATTCTATCTTATTCTTCTTAGCTAATCTAACAGCTTGTTTCATCTCAGAGCCAGGCGCAACACCTACATACTCTCCTAGTTTTTTCTCAGCCCATGCTCCAATTAAGCTAAATAAGAAACCCTTAACACCTATCTTAAAGATATTAGGTAATCCTTTCTTTGCATTTTTACCAGCCATCAAAGAATATAGCCTTCTCTTGTCTAGCTCTAATGCAATTAAAGAAGGCTTTTCCTCTTCAATAGCAGTCTTCACCTCATCAAGGCTTTGCTTTGCAATATGCGAAGTACCTATTATTGTCAGATTTTTATATCTCATTTTGCTTGTAAAATGAAAGGTTAGAAACTCAAAGTTTCTAAGATTTCATCACAATATGGAAAAACCGCTAACTTTATATATTTGAGCCTTTTTATAATGAACATATACAATTACACAATAGTAAATTTAGGAGGGGATTTCCATGTTAAAGATGAAAAGAATATCTGAAACTTATGATATGAAAGTGTTTACAGATACAGGCGATTATTTTGGTGATGTTGAAGAGTCAATACTGGCTACAAACAAGGTTTTTGGGTGGCGAGTACGCTCAACAAAAAACTCTTTCCTTAATAAAGTTTTAGGGTCTGTTAAAGGAGTTATTGTGCCTCACCAGCTTGTTAAATCAATTGGCGACATTATGATTATCAGCAAAGCAGCTGTTCCTTCTTATTCAGGAGATGAAGAGAAGAAGGAAGAGTAATTTTTTCTTATTTTTTTCAAAAAAGTTTAAATTAGTCTTATGTTTTCTAGTTTGTACACGGCAGTGATCTAGTGGCTATGATACGAGCTTCCCAAGCTTGTTACCCGGGTTCAAATCCCGGCTGCCGTATAATTCCACAAATTTTATAAACGTACAATCACCAAAGAATTAAACTATGGATTTAAACATATTAAGGGAATTAAAAAGAAGGGCTTTCTACATTGGCTTACTCTTATTAGTAGTTCTTTATTATGTCTTAGAACGGAGCGTTTCAAAATCAATAGCGCTTTTTACTTTAGTATTTGTTTTTGTATTTTTTCTGGCAATAGAATATATAAGAATAGAGCTTAATATTGAGATATCTGGCCTAAGGCATTTGATAAGTACTAGGGAAGAAAGGAGAATGCATGGTGCTACTTATTTTATTGCTGCAACTATAATCTCTTTAGCGGTTTTTGATTTTAGAATAGCATTAGCAGCCTTATTAATGTCTGTTTTAGGGGATATGGCTGCATCTATTGTCGGACAATTCTTTGGAAGAACTCCTCTTTTCAGAGATAAGACCTTGACAGGATTTCTATCAGAATTAGTAGTAACCCTAATTGTAGGATTTATAGTTCTAAACAATATCTACATAATCCTTGCAATGGCATTTACAGCTACAATAGTAGAAGCATTTGTTAATGAACTAGACGATAACTTATTTGTGCCTTTATTTGCTGGTTTTGTAGGCCAACTGATATTTCTGTTAATCTAGCACTTATATTTTTACGACAAGGCAACAAGGTAACAAAATTTTTTTGGGTCATAGACCTTTTGGAAAATTTGAGCCTCTTTGCCATGCTCTGTAATACTTGTGCTGTCTTCAGAACTTTTTTGCCCTTATTTAAACTTATCTTTTATTGAAGCCTCGATCAAGGGTTCTACAGTTTCGAACATCGTTTGGAGTCCTCTTTCTAGGGAGTTACTGTCACAGATATTGTTATGAGTATAGGGGAAAATAGTCCATTTCTTATCCAGCTTAGAGGCAGGATTCACAAAATAAATACATAAACGTTTGAATTTGATAAAATCATTCCACTTATTTAACAAAACATTAAAATTACCATGGGTATTAAACACAACTAACCCAAACCTCCCTTCTCCATTAAACCTAGATAATACCTCATCGACATCCTCTATAATGGGTTTTACAACAAATGACTGTTCTTTCTTTCGAATCGAAGGTTCGTAAGAGTTAGAAATTTCCGATTTCAAACTCTCTTTAAACTTAACATATAGATCAAAACCACCTTTATTCTCTTCTATAGTCTCAATATTCTTTAGAAAAGCATCTTTCCCCTTTAAGTAATCCATAGTCCACTTTACCAAATAAGAATGTATTTTGTCTTCCATTCTATTTTTAATGGAGTTATTTATTTAAATATTTTACGCTAAGAGCTGCCGTAGAAATGCTCAAAGAAAAATAAAATAGATTTCCTATATGCATTATATGCTATTATTCTGAATCTTGCTTGTTGTCTTTGCCCTCTTGCAGTTGTTGCTGTTAGGTGCTCACCTAAGACT
>JAYEIZ010000263.1:0-1913 GCA_034660355.1 Nanobdellota archaeon | reverse complement strand
CTCTGAAACCATGACGCAGAACCTTCTTCACTTGGCACAACCAAAGAAGTTAGTGAATTAAAAACTCTTAACCCACCATTGTTCTCAAAGTAATCTATTGCCTTTTTTTGGGCTGATAAACCTAAGAATTCCTTATTACGGCAATAACAAGGCCTAAATATGCCTCTTTTGCTACTATCTCCATTCCTAGTGGTAAGATTATCATTATTGACGACCTGATTTTTTATATTCACACAAAACCGCATAACCCACAATAACCATTATAACAGTAACTATTGAAAAAGTTATAAGTAACTCAGAATTTATCATTTTTATTTGATCTTCTCCACAATATTCAGCCTACTCTTAAGAATATCTGCCTCTGATGGGCTTATAACTCTAACATCACTGTCTTTAATCCTTTGTTTAACTGCAAACTCCAATATTTCCTTGAAAGTGTCCATAAAAAGGGTTAATACACTCAGATTAATAAATGTTATTGAGAAAAAATGAAAGTTATTCCTTCCTTAGTTACATTGGTTTGGCTTATGTCTTTGAGTTTTACGGTGGTTACATCATGTAACTCCAATAAAAAACCAGTTTCATTATGAAACCAGTTTACTTAAACTTTTTTTATTCTTTCCTCAATTGCAGTGTTTTGCTATCAATAACCTTGAAAGAGACAGATATACCAGCCTTTAAATCCATTGCAGCGCATAGTTGCTTAGGTAGATTAACAAACTTCTGGCCTGTCCGCTTGTTTTCTTGAAGCTTCATTTTTAGCAAAATCTTTATATATTAGTATGTATAATATAATCCTTTATATTGTTTGTCATTCTCGTGAAGAAATAGACCTTAATTTGATGTGATATTTTACATAGTTTTATGATATTTATTGGAAACACACCATAAGATTTATATATGAGTGATCATTCACTTTCTATAAAAGAAGGTGTAATCTATCAAGATTACTTAACTTTATTTCATAACTTATGAGGTTTCCGACGATGGTAGAAATAAAACATTATACTGAACTTAAAACAAAAGAAAGAGACAAAAGAATAAAATCTTATCTTGAGAATGGGGAATATAACAAACTATCAAAAGCACAGCTTAAAACACTGAATGATTATTATGAAGATTTAATTGCAATGAGCAGATCAGAAGAAACTATCTCATGCTACTTACACAAACTAAAACTGTTTGGAGAGTTCACAAAAAAGCCTTATGAGAAAATCAATCCAGATGTTGACCCAAACGGAGAGCACTTTAAGAAGTTCATAGTACATCTAAACAAACGTAAGGCAAAGCTGAATTACATAAACGGATTTAAGATTGTTTTGAGAGTATTCTATAAACATCTTTTAAGTGTTAAAGACAACATCGACCCTTTTTTCAAACACCTTAAGGTGAAAAGAGCAGGGGCAGTGAAAACAGCTTCAGATTGCTTGAGCCAGGAAGATGTTAAGCAATTAATAAATTCAGCAGAGAATTACAGAGATAAATTTCTCATGCATGGATTATATGAAAGTGGTCTAAGAAAATCAGAATATATGAACCTAAAGCTAAAAGACATTAGGATACATCAAAATTATGCAGAGATTATTTCAGTAAATGGTAAAACTGGATTTCGGGCGATGGCAATTCCTTTGATTACAAGCTTTCCTGACCTTGTTAGTTTGCTGAACCATCATCCATTTCGGGATAATCCAGAAGCACCAATATTTGTTAATTTAGATCACCCTAAGCGAGGTTTGGGGCCTTACGGATTAAATGATAGTCTTAGAAAGTATCAAAAAAAAGCTGGCCTGAAAAAGAAATGCTATCCGCACATCATGCGACACAGCAGGATGACACATTTAGGGGATCAAGGGTTTTCTGAAATGGATTTAAGATTGTTTGCTGTCCAGCCAGCAAACAATCTTAAATCCATT
>JAYEIZ010000262.1:0-1913 GCA_034660355.1 Nanobdellota archaeon | reverse complement strand
CTGGATTAACTATATCTCCTAGAAATACTTTGTATCCTCCATCTTTATCTACCAACTGTTTAGATAGTTTCTGTAAACGAAGTAATCGTGCTTTAAGTTTAGGAGTAGTTTCTAATACTCGTTTAGCTACAGCATGTACCATTTCATGTACATATACTTCCTGTGTAGATTGACCATTAACAGATTGTGGTGGATGTTTACTCATATATAAATTAATACGTTCTTTAGCTGCAATATATGTACCTTGAGTTATTCCTTCAATATTAAATATTGATAGATGTAAATTACCTAGATTGTTAATACCTTTAGATACTGTATTTAACACATTGCTTAAAGTAGTTGTATGTTCATTAAATGCTTCAGTTGTAGAATAATAACTTTCAGATTTAGATGTGAAATTATTAAATAGTGTATTCATAGACTGCTGAGTAACTCGTAAAGAAGAGAGAAATTCTCCTTTATCTCGTTTTAGATTAAGTGAATCTAATCTCTCTTCTTTTACAATGTTCTCTAAATCTACAGCATATTGTATATCATCTCTTGGATTATCAAAATCAAAAGCATACTGGTCAGGATTATTTTGTTTACTCTTCTTCTTCTTTTGTTTATTTGTATCTTTATTAATTACAGTAGGTTTACTCTGTTTAGTTTTCTTTTGTTTAGCTAAATCAAAAGTATCTTGCATAGCACTATTTTGTGTATCACTTTGTTTAGGTTTATCTTGAGTATGTAATCTACCCACAGCATTAACAAAAGCATTTTGTATATCGTCTTCGCTTTGTTTAGCTACAGTGAGGTTGAGCTGTTTAGAGATTATTCCTTTTTCATCAATCTCATTGTGCAATCTACCTAAAGCACGGGACAATCCTATACGAGCATTAACTAATTCACTGTTCGTAGGACCTATTTTAAGTGCTGTAGTTATTAAATCCATTCCTATAGAAAACTCTCTACCAAACTTTACATAAGCTCTTCCATAGGTACCAGATGCTCTTTCTGCAGTCTTTGGGTCAGTTATAACAGCATCAAATAATGGAAGTGCATTGGGATGTTTATCTAAAGTTTCATATAGTATTGCAGCATCCATCATTTGAATCATTCTAACTAATGCAAATGGTGCAGTTTCTTTAAATTCAGTTTTATATCCTCTAGCTGTACGAGTAAACTGCTCGCCATCTTCAGTTTGAGTTATATAACTAGATGTAGCAAAACTATCTTTAGTTTCTACACGTACAGTAGATACAAGAGATAAGAACTCTCCAGCATCTTTATCCATTAATGGTCCAGTATACTGTGGAAGTAGTTTAATTAATTTATCTTTTATAATCATTGCTCTAATAGCATCAGGCACTGTTGTTAAAGATTTACCTTCTAACCATTTGGCTTCTTCTTTATTTAACTCTTCAAGAAATTTATCTTGAATAATACCTATTGCTTCAAGCACTCTTGCACGAATTAGTTTAGTTTCACTGAGAACTTTATTTAAAGCATAATTAATTCTAGGCTCTAATACTTTACCCATTTCTATTGCAAGATGTTCTGTGTGAATATCCATTTGTGGGGCTGTATTAAGTCGTATATTTTTAGCCAGTAGAAAATCTTTAGGTTTTGCTGAGAATGCTTGTATATTTTCCTGGAAAGGTAAAACTGTATTATTAATATAATTAGCTTGAGCTTTAGCATCTAAACTATTGTACTCAGCTTGCATTGTACCTATAGCAGGTAAGACTACCTCTTTAATAATATTTGCTTTAGCAACACTATAAGATATTTTTGCAATACCTGCACCATATAAGAAAATCATCAAAGGATATTTAGCAAAATTTCTAGGGTTAAATAAAGCATCATTATTGAACAGTAATTTATCTAAAGCATTTGATTTACGTTCATATCCTTGTATATCTTCAGAGTAT
>JAYEIZ010000261.1:0-8571 GCA_034660355.1 Nanobdellota archaeon | reverse complement strand
CCGGGAGTTTTATTTGTTTTCGCATTTGTTATCACAAACAATGCTAGGGGATTAACACTATAAGTGTTTTTCCCCTATTTTCTTAGAATTCTTATCGTCGAGATGAAATTTCAGTGTTTTCTACTGATATACTATATACTGTTTCTCTCCTAATGATAATAATATATCAATGAGGGAATAAATATGGCATATCTGCAAGGAACCAAACCAGGCAGGAGAGAATTCTTAAACATATTAAGTGCAGTTGTTGCAGGAGTAACAATATTACCTACTGTATTAAAAGCAGATGATCATGCACCAATCTGTACAAGATTTGGACCATCTGAACGTGATAAAGCTTATTTTGTATCAAAATACTTCCCAGATGGGGGTCCAGCTTATCTAGCAACTAAACATGATGGTAAAGTAGTTTTTGAACCAGTTGACTTTGTTCCTAGATTCAATGGCCTACCAGAACTATCTTTAAAAGAGATGCTAGTTGCTGAAAAAATAATGAATAGTGATAAACCAGATATTAGGAAGTGGAAGGATGGAAACGAAATATATTTGACCCTGTATTCAAAAAAGTTCGAAGCTCCAAATGGCATTCGGTATTCTCTCTCATTTGCTAATCTTGATGAAAGAGTAAGAAACCGAGGCATGTATTCCAATACATTACAAGGCGATTCTTTAGACGTAGGTGTAATAGGAATTAACCCTAACGTGTTTAAACTTCCAGCAATAATAAATCAAGTAATAGATGTTTTAGGTGAAGATGCGTATAACTATCTCAAACAGTGTTATGAAGAAAACAGAAATGCAGGAAGACCACATATCTTAGATAGTGGAATGGATAGCATGATTGATGAAGCCCACAACATATTTGACCGTCAAATAAAAGATAAACCTGCAAATGAGCAACCAATAGTAAAAAGATTTGACCGCATGCTTGATCACATTATAGTACATCTATAACAGAAAATATTTTAAACACCTTAATTCTAAACTCTCAAAGGGGGAATGATACATAAGCTAAAACAAAAAATAAAGAGGTGGCACATAATTCTCTTTGTAGTACTGATTGTAGTATTCATAGCCCTATTCGCAAACAAGACTTCTAACAATGAAACTGAAGAAAAGAGAGTTCGACAAGCAGTCTTTGCAGGTTCTTGGTATCCGGGAGATAAAGAAACATTAACAAAAACAGTTAATGAATACTTAGCTAATGCAAAACAAGAAGAAATAAATGGAGAAATAAAAGCATTAATTGTTCCTCATGCAGGCTATGTCTACTCTGGACAGGTTGCTGCTCAAGGCTTTAACCAATTAGAAAACGACTATAAAAAAGTCTTTATCATAGGAACAAATCATGCACAAGGCGCAAACGTAAATGGAATTTCTATACCTGACGTAACTCACTATAAAACTCCCTTAGGAGAAGTTAAAGTTTCTAAAATAGCTAAAGAATTATCAGAAGAAGAGCTATTCGTTAATGTTCCATTATCCCATACAACACATATAATAGAGATAGAGCTTCCATTCTTACAAGAAAAACTAACAGATTTTGAGATAATCCCATTAGTAACAGGAGCTTTAAACTACCAGCAAATACAACAAGCAGCTTCCCTAATATCAAAATACCTAGACGAAGAAACCTTAATTGTAATAAGCTCTGATCTATCACATTATCAACCTTATGATACTGCTGTAAACTTAGATACAACATGCATTAACAATATAGAATCACTAAACCTCGAAGAGTCTTCAAAATGCCAGGCTTGTGGTTTATACGCTATCTTCATCTTAATGAAATTGGCAAAAGACAATGGTTGGCAAGCAGAAATTATTGATTATAAAAACTCAGGCGACACTGCTGGCAGTAAAGATAGCGTTGTTGGCTACAGCTCAATTGTTTTCCATAAAGAAGAGCAAGAAGAACTAACAGGAGAGGAAAAAGAAGTTCTACTAAACTTGGCAAGAGAAACAGTAGACCTATACGTAAAAGAAGGAAGAATCCCAGAAGTTAATGAAGAAGGGCTCTCTCCAAAACTAACAAAAGTTCAGGGCTGCTTCACAACACTGAATAAAGACCGTAATCTAAGAGGATGTATCGGACATATTCTCCCACAAGAAGAATTATACAAATGTGTTATGGATAATGCAATAAACGCAGCTGTAAACGACAGAAGGTTTAAGCCCGTGACAAAAGAGGAACTAGAAGATATCAATATTGAAGTTTCAGTCTTAAGTGTACCTCAGAAAATTGAATTTTCATCAGGTGATAACTTAAAAAACAAACTAAGGCCAATGATTGATGGAGTTGTAATAAAACAAGGATTCTATCAATCTACATATCTACCTCAAGTATGGGCAAACTTCAACAACGACAAAGAACAATTCCTAACAAGCTTATGCAGAAAAGGTGGAATGTCAGAGAACTGCTGGCAAGACACTTCTACCGAAGTTTTCACTTACCAAGCTTTTGTTTTTGAAGAAGATTAAGTTTTTATGTAAGGTTTGAAAATATCTAAATCCTCTAATTGATTAAAACTTTGAACAAAATCCTCTAATAAATCTGGAATTGAATGGACGCCTTCAATCTTATAACCTTTTCTCCGTATACTAGCAATCACTTTTCCGCTAACAAGTTCTTCAGGTTTCTTTCTTTGCTGCAGAAGGCTCAATTCCTTATGGAAAAGATAGTCATTCAATCCAACTAAAGCAGTTCTTGCATTGCTGACCCTATCATGTATAGAATCACCTTTTTTACCATCATACTTATTTGATAGAATATAACAAAATCCTTTTGAAAGCAAATTAATATGCTCTAACTCGTTCGCAACTCTTTCATCACTAAGCACACTCTCATAAACTGTATTAGATCTTCCCATAACAAACAACAATAATTCTGAATAAAGCTCACGAACAGCACTAACAACAGGATAAAAAGCATCCTGCGCCCCCTTATACCTTTTATCAAGACCCTTACGTTGCATACCCAATCTGGATTGTATATTATTCCTAACTTTATTCCAATGATTATGAATTCCTTTCTTACTATATCTTTTATTAATATCATTTACTTGAGCACTCCAACTTTCATGACTCTTTAATTGGCGCTCATACTCTCTTATCTCTGGCCCCATATCCTTATACCATAGATAATCAGAACGTACCAACATATTACCAAATTTAAAATCTAGATTTCCGCCACCCATCTTCTTCAAATCTTCTCTAACCTTATCAAGTTTCCTAAACCTAGCATAATCACACTCATCAGGCTTATCTGGTACATATGGCTCACAACCTATATTCTTAATAGCCCTCTCCAGAATTATTTCTCTATCTCTTCTCTCACTCTCCTGCTCTTTTCTTGCTGCATCCATTTCATCTTTTTGATTCCTCTCTAAACTCTCTCTCTGACTGTGATAGTTACTCTCAGATGATTTAATCCCTCTCGTAAGAGCACAGATGTCATTAAAGAACGCTTCAGATATCTCATTAATAGCTTTGACAGCATTAAGTTGAATAGTAGGGTGGGCCCCTTTAAACGCATACCTTACCTTCTCTTCATATGCTTGAATCTTCTCCAACGGAAGAAGGAATAATGGTGCTATAAGATGTGACTTATCACTACTAGAAACAGAAAGATTACTTACAGTACATAATAGCCCTTTAACAGCTTCTGCAACATCTCCAGGATTATATAACTCCTGATACTCTTTCTTATATTCTAATAAATTAGATCTCCCGTGCATAACTGAATGGAGTGCATCAAGCCTCTCTGTAACTACATAATCTGTATGTGCCCCATAATCTTTAGATACATGAGCAATACCATCCACTAAAGTTTCAGTCAAAGAAACATGCGCCCCCACCTCTAATAATCTTTCAACAAGCCCCTCAAGATGTCCAGCACAAATACCACTAACAATATCTAAACCAACAATAGCTTCAGCCAAAGAAGCATTATCCATTTGATCCCTACTTCCATTCCCAAAACATCCCTGAAGTAGTTTTTCTGGATATCTAAACAAGGCTGATGGAACATCCCCTCTAAGTTCACCAAAAGCTCCTTCAACATCAAATTCAATAGTATCAAGTTCCATAATTCCCCCAAAAAATACTTTTTATTTTTTAGGCTCTGTAATTTATTTATAAATGTTTTTATTTAAGGGTAGTATTAAAAATCAATTAGAATATTTTTCCGCAACCTTTATAAAAAATCTACCCTTCACTCAGAATATGCCTAGAGACTGGTTAAAATCGAGTATTATATTTTTGGCAGTTATCTTGATTCTTTCTGTCACTAAAATAGTCAGCTTAATAACCGATTACTGGTGGTTTAAGGCCTTAGACTTCCAAAAAATCTTCCTGATAAGCCTAAACACCAAATTACTGATATTCATAACAACAATAGTCTTCTTCCTAATCTTTGCATTAATTAACGTAGCAATTTCCTCAAAACTAAACAAATCAAAAATACCTTTCAGGCTAAAACTGATAGTCGCTTTGATCTTTGCTTATTTCGTAGGCATCGCTAGCTACCAAAAATGGTTCATACTATTACAATACCTAAACCAGGTGCCATTTAACCTTAAAGACCCTATCTTCCTAAAAGATGTATCATTCTATGTTTTTTCATTACCACTACTATTAGCAGTATGGCAATTCCTCATGACATGCGTAGTACTTACATTCATCCTGGTTATTCTAGATTACCTGCAATCATTCATCACTTCTTTATTTAAACCACCTCAGATAGAAATGCCAGAAAAAGGCTACAATACTACAATAAAATCAGTTTTCACATTAAAGCTAAAGCAAAACGCCCTGACACACCTAGCAGTACTAGGGTCATTATTCTTCATCCTTCTTTCAATACAGCACTACTTAGCAAGATTCTCTATAATGTATTCTGAAAAAGGCATTGTAGTTGGAGCAGGTTATACTGATGTGGTAATATTCCTTCCAGTGATAAAACTGTTAATGGTTCTTGCAATAGTCTTAGCAGTATTGTTCTATATATACATATTCATCATATCAAAACAGCCAAAGCTCAAAAAAAGGCACATTGTTGCATACGCAGCTATCCTCTACATAGCAATCTTCTTTTTCGGACAAACATTAATACCTGGAGTTGT
The DNA here is from genome assembly GCA_034660355.1 of Nanobdellota archaeon. GTDB lineage: Archaea > Nanobdellota > Nanobdellia > Woesearchaeales > JACPBV01 > JAYEIZ01. Next base: position 3,448 of record JAYEIZ010000261.1, on the reverse strand, counting down.
GCAAAGCCTAAAAGTTTCACCAAACGAAATAAACCTGGAAAAGCCTTACATAGAAAACAACATAAGATTCACAAGAATAGCCTATGGCCTGGATGATGTTGAGGAAAAAGACTTCCCTATTGAGATGGGCTTAACTCCCCAAGTGCTATCTAACGCCAAGGAAACAATAGATAATGTAAGAATATTGGATTATAGGCCCCTAACTCAAACATACAAACAGACCCAAGAGATAAGGCTATATTACGATCTTTCAGGAATAGATATTGATAGATACAACATAAACAACAAATACACTCAGGTAATGTTAGCACCAAGAGAGATGAACCAACAACAAATAACTGAAAACGCAAAAACATGGGTCAACCTGCATATGGTCTACTCTCACGGCTATGGAATTGTAATGAGCCCAGTAAACTCTGTAACAAAAGAAGGCATGCCCAATTACCTAATACAGGACATACCCCCAGTATACAACATAGAAGAAGAAAATCTAATTATTGAAAAGCCCCAGATATATTATGGAGAAAACGATAATAACTTTGTATTGGTAAACACCAAAACAAAAGAGTTTGATTTCCCAAAAGGAAACACCAATGAGTACACCCAATATGGCGGCAAAGGCGGAGTTGTGCTAGATTCATTCTTAAAAAAATTCTTAATGGCAATTAGATTCTTGGACATAAAGATTCTTCTATCCTCAGACCTAACACCTGAAAGCAAGATCCTGTTCTCTAGAAATATTCAGGAAAGAATCTCAAGAATAACTCCTTTCTTAATGCTGGATAAAGACCCTTACATTGTAATAAGCGATGGAAAGCTATACTGGATCCAAGATGCCTATACAATAACAAGCTATTTCCCATACTCAGAGAAATTTGGAGGCATTAACTACATCAGGAATTCTATAAAGGTCGTAGTTGACGCATATAATGGAGATATAACATATTATGTTGTAGATAAGACTGATCCAATCATAAAAACATATGCAAGAATATTCCCTAAACAGTTTAAGTCATTTGATTTGATGTCAGAAGACCTAAAAAGCCATACCCGCTATCCTGAAGACCTATTCACCATTCAGTCTATTATATACAACACCTACCACATGGGTGATGCGACTGTCTTCTACAACAAAGAAGACGCATGGCAAATACCTTATGAAATATACGGCACAGGACAGCAGGTAAAGGTAGAGCCTTACTACATAATAATCAAGCTGCCAGAAGAAGAAAAAGAAGAATTCGTATTAATGACTTCATTCACACCCATAAAGAAAGACAACATGATAGCTTGGTTAGCAGCACGTTCAGATGGTGATAATTATGGAAAATTACTACTATACAAATTCCCAAAAGATAAGTTAATATTCGGCCCATCGCAGATAGAAGCAAAATTCGACCAGGATTCTGAAATCTCACAACAACTAACATTATGGTCACAACAAGGATCACGTGTAACAAGAGGAAATTTATTGATAATACCGATTGAAGACAGCATATTATACATAGAGCCATTATACATCCAGGCAGAAACAGGACAGCTTCCAGAACTAAAACGAGTCTTGGTTTCAGACGGCGAAAGAGTTGTAATGGAAGAAAATCTAGGTATAGCACTTGAAGCACTGTTTGGAAAGGTAAAGAGAACCACTACAATTGAAGGTATAACAATAGAAAAAACATCTGAAGATTTAATTAAAGATGCTCAACTCTACTACAATGCTATATTAAACTCAATGGGAAAAGACTGGATAGAGTTTGGAGAGAACTTTGATAAATTAGGGGAAGTGTTGGAAGAACTGAACTAATTCTTAACAATAAACAAACTTAGTTCATACAACAATATCAAAGGCAGCGCTATTATCAACTGGGTTATAAAATCAGGTGGAGTGATTGCAGCAGCAACTAAAAACAAAGCAACATAAACATGCGCCCTATATTTCTTTAATTTCTTTCTATTCACTAGATTAAACCTGCTCAAGACCAACAAAACTAATGGCAGCTGAAACATAACACCAAAACTCAAACAGCTCACTAAAACAAGATTAACAAACCTATTAATGCTCCATATATTCTCAATTATCCCTGCAGACAGATTAGCTAAGAAATAAATTGCAACAGGCAAGAAGATAAAATAAGCAAAAACAATCCCCATCAAAAATAACACAATAAACATTGGCAAAATAAGCCCTATTAATTTTCTTTCTTTTTCTCTCAACCCTGGCTTTACAAAAGCCAGTAATTCATAGATTATAACAGGCAATGACATTATCAAAGAAACAATAAAGCCTACTTTCACCTGAGTAAGAATATACTCAACAGGCGTTAGTCCGATAATCCTAATATTCTCAATAAAGATTAAATCATCTATTATTCTTTTAATAAAAAAATTAGAAAAATAAAACCCTACAATAAAGAAGATAAACAAAGAAAGAATGATTACTATAAACCTCTTCCTTAAATCATTTGAATGTTCGTATAATGATAGCTTCATATTTACCTCAGTAAACTATCACCTCAAAAAAACCAAACAATAAGTTTAGTTGTGCTCTTAATATTTCTTAGCTCACGGTAGGAACCCCCCTTAGTTGTACGCCAGCGGGGAGGTTAAAAGTTTCGAGCACAGCGAGACACTTAACCCTTAGGCTTCTTACTCTTTTTTCCAGCCATACCTTCCCTATAAGCCTTAACACTCTCTCCAATGCCCCTTGCAAGCTCTGGCAGCTTCTTAGGGCCAAACAATATCAATATTATAACCAATATAATCAAAAGCTCAGTCATCCCAATCATTATAATCACCCCGAATAATAACCCCTAAACCAATATAGAATATAAATCTTTTGATTTGTCAGAGAAAACCGCCAACATGGGCACCGACGAACAGGGGGTCGTCCCTTACGGGGTGGTTCGTAGGACATTTTTGCATAGCAAAAATGGCAGTAGGTGCCTATGTTGTTGGCGGTTTTTATTTATCTAGTAATAATAATAATAATAACCCATTATTATTTTTGGGAGTCTTAGAAATGTCGGAAACTTTTCACCAGTTTAAAACTGGTGGCTGAAAGCCAATCACATTGTGAATATGGAAAGTTTCTGAGCATGCTCAAGAACCACCGATACTTCAATGTGGAGATGAAGCTTTCGCTTCATGCCACCGGTCTGTGGCCGGTGGTTCTTGACATAATTGAAAACTCTTATCCTTTATACTTAACAATCAACCCACTAACTAAATTCAATATCCCCACTAGAAAACAAACCTTAAAGATCCCCAATATAGGTATCAATAAAGCTGAAACCAATAAAGCACCTAAACAAGCACCGACTAAATCAGCATTATACAATTTGCCTGCTGTTTCTCCAACCTTATCCTTAAAAAACAGCTTAGAAGCCAATGGAAACTCCATACCGACTAAAGAAGCAATTATTATAGTAAACAAGGGAATTATAATCTG
>JAYEIZ010000260.1:0-1918 GCA_034660355.1 Nanobdellota archaeon | reverse complement strand
GTTATCGTATGTCTGCAATATACCTATATTGACTATGCCAAACAAAAATGCTGCTGTTAAGGATAGATGGGCTAAAGGTATATCTACGGCAAAGATTGCCACAAAGATATGAATAGCCCATAGAAGATGTCCTGTATGAGACCTTAATTTTCTTAATGGCATTCTTATTCCTCGTCTATCCTCTAACTTTTGTAGCATAAATCCGTAAGGTAATCCAAACATACAGTTCACTCCATAAATATAAGGTAGTATTGCTCCAAACATTTCTCTTGTTATAAAGCCCATCATTTACCTCCCTTCTTCTGCACTGATTGACTCAATGCTTTTTTAAATTTATTAATTAATATTCTGTTAGATGCTATCTCATCTATCTGTGAGTATAGGTATATCAATTCTTTATATGTTAATATAAGTGTAGCTGATGACCCTTTACTCGAAGTCCTATTGGTTTTCATGTAGTCTAAATTGTTCTGGCAATAAGCCTTTGCGTCCCGTAATCCGTAACGTGAAATTACATCATAGAAAACTTTTTCCTTGCCATCTGGATGCCATACTACATAGCAATGATTCCATTTGTATCGAACTTTATATACCTTTAAATTGTTATATCGATATACATAATTACGATAGGTCCGATGCCATTTGCGTGGTAGTTTACTGGTGTCACCCTTAAATTCAATGTATCTCTTTCTGAATTTAGATGCAATAGTTAGGTGAGATTCATCTAACATTCCTGACGGAAACCACCCATCTTCTTTGTCCTTCCATACCTTTGCTTCTGGTATGCCTATCATCTCTGCTAATTCTTTTACTGTTAGCAAGGACGGTCTCGTTTCTTGTGCGTTGTTAATTAAACTCATCTATACTCCTTTGTAAATGTCCGCAATGCTCCAATTTAATTTCTTTTCTTTTGGTTCTTCTTGATGGTATATCTTTTTAATCAATGCTGATGTATCTATTGTCTCTGGATTGATATAATTCATCGTTGTTTTTATATCTGCATGTCCCAATAGTATCGCTGATTGATGTATGCCGCAACTATTCGCCACTTGAGTAGCTACAAAGTGTCTGAAGGTATGAGACGTAACATTGTAATTGAGCTTTGTGGCTATTCTTTTGATTAGTTTAGCCCTAATGTATTCCTGACCTATTCTCTGCTTACTGCGATTAAGGAACAGTGCAGGAGAGCCGTTAATTTTTTCTCTTGCATTCATATAATTGTCAAATAAATTAATGACCTTTGTGTTTGCCAATATTAAATCATTCGGCACTTGTTTAATATCCTTGCCTGCTCTTAATGTATCTAATCTTTCTTTCTTTTTGGTGAGAATAATATGGATAGAGTTATCCTTAAAAGATACATCTTCTTTGTCTAATGAGACTACCTGCGATAATCTTGCACCAAGTGTAGCAAAGATGGTTAGAATTAAAGGGTTGCGTATTCTTGTAAACTTTCCTGGTGATTTCATGCTCTCTAAAATCATGTTGTTAATCATCTCTATTGACATCGTCTTACTTGACCAATCCTTTTTGGGTTGCCGAAATGATTGCTTGATTAAGATGAAATCATCTGCATTGATTAATCCCATGAACTTCATAAACTTGCCAATGCTGATGGCGATAGATGCCTTCGTGCTATATGCTAACTTCTTATTGAGCAAGTAGTTAATTAAACTATCTTTGTTAAATTCTGTTGCCGATTTTAGATAGTCCATTAAATAGAATAGCACAAACTTTTTTGTTTTTGCATCCATGCCATCAATTCTTTTGCTTGTTGATAGTAGTGAATAGGAATCGAAATGTTTGAGTAGTGTTTCCATCTTAATCATCTTCTGCTAATTTTTCAAAATCTTTTATGTGAATAGGAAGAAATTTCTCTACAAATTCCCTTTTTAGATGGGCTAAATTTAGACACATT
>JAYEIZ010000259.1:0-1933 GCA_034660355.1 Nanobdellota archaeon | reverse complement strand
CGATAAAAAACAGATGGGACATAAATCTTATGTCAAAAGATAAAATCCCAACTTCGTATGGATTTTCCCCCTTCAGTTAGTTTTCATTCTTTTGTTTGTTTTTTACCACTTTAGAGTAATATGAAATAGAAAGATTTATATAGGGGTTTGATTATCTATTCGTTAAGATGATAAATGTACCTAATAGGGAAGGAATGAAAGATTCTGCCTCTTTTTTTAGTGAATATGCTAATATAAACCCTTTTAAGATTAGTAGTTTACATGTTCTAAGGGAATATATAAGCAAGGCAGCTGAAAGTTTTGCTCGTGGCGTACAAGAACTTGTGGGAGTTGTTACAGACGATTTAGAATGTGCGTATGTGGCTGCAGTTCGTGATAATCCTGATGGAGATAAAGCTATGTTGGCTGGTATTGTGATGGAAGATTCTTATTCTCCAAGAGCTAGGGTGTTGGCTTTTGAGGGTTTACCAAAAAAGTCTCAAAGAACTTTTTATGATTTTCTAAGGCATTAGATTACAGTTACAAAGAATGGTTTTTCTTATTTTTTACCACTACTAAGTAATCAAAAAACCGAAAGATTTATATAGTAGCTATGTATTACTACTAAGTAATAACAAGCTTTATGCTTGACCCAGGATGAAATCCCCACAAAATTCTTTTTCTGCCTGGGTATTTATTTTTTTAAGAATAAGTTAAATGTCTAATTTCTTTCCATCTACTATTATTTCAGGATCCTTAAAGACTTGATCTAAATGTATTATAGAATATATATTGCCTCCGAACCAATAGTTTGAGCCAATTGCAATATGTGCAGTGCCCAATACCTTTTCATCCACTACAGTTGAACCTATAACTTGAGCTTTAGGGTTTAGTCCAATACCCAGTTCACCAACTCTATAGACACTTTTTGGATGCTTGGATCTTCCTGCAGCCCATTTTAGGGTATTTTCAAGCTTCTTTGCTTCCTCTTCACCACCTATTTCTGTTATGCTGCCTTCTTTTATCTTTAATGTGATTGGTTTTTTAATCAGAGTAGTGTGCTTATGATTCCTAGAGCTTACATCTATCACTACTGTGCCTTCTACTTTATTCCCATTACAAGGAATATATACTTCACCAGCTGGCAGGTTTCCTCCGCTGCCTGGCAACTTATAGTTACCATCTGCTGATTTAGCTTTCATCCCTTCAACATTGTAATATAGATCAGTACCTGCCTTAGTTTTAATTCTAATTTCATTAGCATCATCTAACACATTACTTAATTTTTCATGTTGTGCTTGCATTGGCTTGTATTCTACATCAATAGCTGTGATAATGTTACTAACCTTTTCTGTAGGTAAGTCACCTAAACTTAATGCAGAAATAAATCTATGTTTTCGTTTTTCACAAAACTTTCTAAAACTTTTTCCTACTTCTCCTAGGGATCCTAACTTGTCTGACATATTTACAAAGACTATATTTTCTTCATCTAAGCTCTCTAATGATTTTGTAATCTCTTTGTCTGCTATGTCGCCTCTGGCTCTGACATCTTGTAGAACTAGTTTTGTATCTATGTTCATGGACCTTGCTGCTAAGTAATATGCTCCTGCTAATACTGGAGCAATCCTCTTATTACTTACGCCTTTATCACCTAATATCAGAATTTTTTCATTAGTTATGTTAAAACAAGGATTGAATATTTTGCTTAGGTTGAAAGATGTTTGTTTAGCTAGATCAAATAGATTATTGTTTTTAAGCCATTGCATAGATTGAATTGTGTCCATTAGAATTACCCAGTTTAAGCTTTATTAATAAAAGTTTCGTTTAACGATACCGTTTAGTTAATATTGATTCTCTGATTATCTTGGGTAATCAGGCTAAATAGTTGGTAAAGTCTCCCAAAATTCCATTTTGCGTAAAAGAACTCTATCAAACTCCACAACTTATTCCTTCC
>JAYEIZ010000258.1:0-8677 GCA_034660355.1 Nanobdellota archaeon | reverse complement strand
TCCTGTATGCTCTACATAATCTAAGAAACCATTAGAATTAAGTTTCTCAATCTCGATTATAGCTCCTTTATCCATCTTATGCATATTCTCTTTAACATTCGAAGAGAATGGAAAAAAACCATAATTCATACCATAATGCGTAAAGTCAGATGACGCTATAATCGCTACCTTCTTACCTGTTTGTTTTATTGTTTCTACAATAGCCTTAGCAATCTCCTCATAATCTCCTGATACAGTAATAGGAGCAATCTTAAATTTATCTAAGAAATCTCTATTAACAAATTGTAAGAAAGGTAATTGAACCTCTATTGAGTGCTCTTGCATATGGGCTTCTTCATTCTGTTTTAGCTTAGAATTCATTATCAAGGCTTCATTAAACTCTTTATCTACTTCTACCTTACCCAGAGGAGTCTCCCAATCCTCTAATGACACACAAGAACCCTGGCCAGAATGCGACAATCCTAAAATAACATAAACATCTGCTAACTTACTCTCCCCTAGTTCCTTATACGCCCATGCAGCTCCAGGTCCTGAAAATTGGTATCCTGCATGAGGTGCTATCATTCCTAATACCTCTTTTACTCTTTTCTTAGCAGGCAAAGTGCCTGGGCCAAACTTAGAATGAAAAGAATCATTTATCTGGTCTATTAACTCCTCTTTATCACTAGGATAGAACATTCCGGCAACAACAGCTTCCCGTACCATATAAAAATAATAATAAAAGAAAGTATAAAAACTTATTCTTTAGTATATAAGCAATACTAATTATTGGGCGTTATGCATAGATCGCTTATTATTTAGAAAAGAACATCATCTATAAGGAATGCGTTCTTTTCTAATACCTGTAATGTTCAGGCTTGTAAGGTCCATCAACAGGAACTCCGAGGTATTTAGCTTGCTCTTTTGAAAGCTTAGTTAGTTTTACACCTAATTTATCTAGATGCAATCTAGCTACCTCCTCATCTAATTCCTTAGGCAGCAAATAAACTCCAACTTTATGTTCTTTTGTCCAAAGCTCAATTTGCGCTAGAGTCTGATTAGCAAAACTATTACTCATAACAAAACTAGGATGTCCAGTAGCACAAGAAAGGTTAATCAAACGTCCAGCAGCTAAAAGATATATTGAATGTCCATCTAAAAAAGTATATCTGTCAACTGGGCATTCGCTTCCCTTAATCTGTTCTTTCTTAATCCCTTCTGTTTTCTCCAGTTCCGCCACTTGTATCTCATTATCAAAATGCCCGATATTACAAACAATAGCTTGATCTTTCATCTTACTCATATGCTCTGCTGTGATAACATCACTATTCCCGGTTGTAGTAACATATATGTCTGCATGAGGTAGTGCATCCTCAACAGTGCAAACCTGATACCCAGCCATACATGCCTGTAATGCACATATCGGATCTATCTCGGAGACCATAACTCTTGCTTTTTCATTTGCAAGAGACTCAGCTGAACCTTTCCCAACATCACCATAGCCACAAACCATCGCAGTCTTTCCAGACATCAAGACATCCATAGCTCTTTTGATGCCGTCAGTTAAAGAATGCCTGCAGCCATAAACATTATCAAACTTACTTTTTGTAACAGAATCATTAACATTCATTGCCGGAAACAATAATTTTCCTTCTTCTTTCATATGATATAATCTATGAACACCAGTAGTTGTCTCTTCTGAAACACCTTTAATTTCTTTCGCAACCTTTGTCCATTTTTCTTTATCTTCTTTATATATTTTCTTTAAGCGTGCCATTAACTCTCTAAAATCTTCCCCTTCATTGCTATAGTCTTTATCTAATAAACCAGGGTTTTTTTCAACTTCAAACCCTTTATGAACCATTAATGTTGCATCACCGCCATCATCTACTATTAGATTAGGGCCTTTACCATCTCCAAAATCTAACGCTTTCATGGTGCACCACCAATATTCAGATAATGATTCGCCTTTCCATGCAAACACCGGAACACCTGCTTTAGCAATAGCAGCGGCTGCATGATCCTGTGTTGAGAAAATATTGCAGCTAGCCCACCTAACAGAAGCCCCTAATTCAACCAAAGTTTCAATCAAAACAGCAGTTTGAATAGTCATATGCAAGCTTCCTGTTATACGGGCATCTTTCAATGGCTTTTTAGAACCATATTTCTTTCTTACAGACATTAACCCAGGCATTTCTTTCTCAGCTATCTCCATCTCCTTTCTTCCAAATTCTGCTAAGCTTAATTCTTTTACTTTATAATTATCTTTTTCATCCATATTTTTCACCTTCTCAGTTTTTCTTGTTATTCTTAATTTTTTATTACTATTAATAGCAATATTAGACACTTTATATATTTTTCCCATAAATCTATGTATTTTGTCCAACTTTTACTAAATATCATGGACAAATAACGAAAAATTTATATATAAGTGGGACAACATTATCTATGATGCACATTGATGACAAAGATTTTGCCATTATCAGGGTTTTAAAGGAAAACTCCAGATTATCAATTAGAGACATCGCAGCTAAAACAAGGTTAAGGCCAAGTACAGTTCATCAAAGAATATTAAGATTAAGGGAAAAAGGGGTAATTGAAAAATTTACCTTAAAGTTGAATAATAAGGCGATGGGGGAGGGCTTTATTGTTTTTATGATGGTTAAGACAAAACCATCTGCCTTGCTTGACAAACTTATCAACAACAAACACGTAAAAGAATTTTTTGGCGTGACTGGCGAGTATGACTTATTACTGAAATTAAAATTCAAAGATGTGGCTGAGTTTAATGATTTCATTATCAAGTTCAGAAAAGAACAACAGATCCAAACAACACTCACTATGATTGCTACTGCAGACATCAAGGAAGAACTATAACGTGTCGGAAATCCTATGATCTATAGGAATTGATAGGATTTCTGAGCACACGAAAAAATCCTAGCGGATTTTTCGTGTCCAAGAAATGTTAAGCATTTCTAAGGACATAAAAACCACTTACGTGGTTTTCATGTTTATTTAATGGACTGGGATATGAATTTTAAAACACCCCCAATGTTTTAATCAAATTCTATAATATCCCGGTTCTTTTTTTATTTTTTTGAAATTTTGTAAAAATTTCAAATAGGGAAAATTCTTAATTTTATCGTTTATCTTACACCAAAAATCTTAGTGCCTACTCTTACCATGTTAGAACCTTCTTCAATAGCTATTTTATAAGAATCAGACATACCCATAGATAATATATTCATCTCCACATTAGAAACATTAATCTCCCTCAACTTTTCAAACAACTTATTCATTTCCTTAAAGTATGGCCGGTCTTTTTCAGGATTATCAAAATAAGGCGCCATAGTCATCAAGCCTTTTATTCTTATATTCTCCAGTAAAGAAACCCCTTTTACTAGCTCAACAACCCCTTCTGGCATTACACCATCTTTATTAGGCTCTTTCCCAGAGTTAACCTCTATTAAAATAGGCATAACTTTCCCAATATCTCCACATCTTTTATCAATCTCTTTAGCTATCTTCAATGAATCTACTGTTTCAATCATATCAAATATCTCTACAGCCCGCTTTACCTTATTAGTCTGCAAATGCCCAATAAAATGAAACTTCACTTTACCCTTTAACTCATCAAACTTCTCTTCTGCCTCTTGAATGTAATTCTCCCCTATTACCTTGATTCCAGCATCTATTGTTTCATTTACCTCATCTATAGAACGAGTTTTTGTAGCTGCAACTAAAATTACATCAGATGGAATATCTTTCCTAATATTCCCAATATTCTCCTTAATCTCCATTTTTTATTCTATTTATATCGTCAACAGGCATCTTCTCTAGTCTTGCGCCTTTAACTTCAACAACCTTTGATGCTATAAAAGACGCTATCTTTCCACAGACATCTAAACTGAAATCATTCAAAAGCCCATAAAGAAAACCTGCTGCATAGATATCTCCTGCTCCTGTTGTATCAACAGCGTTAGCCTTAAATCCTGGAATCCTTATTATAGAATCTTTCTCTTTTATCAACGATCCTTCTCTTCCAATCTTCACAACCGCTATACCAACAAGCTTTGATAAAGTCTCTACAGCAGATTCAGCTTCTTGCCCAGTAAATGCCTTTGCTTCTTCCTCATTCGCAATCACTATATCAGCATAATCCTCTATTACTGACTTTATGATATCTTTATTTCCCTTTACAACATTCGGGTCTGCAACATCAAAACACACCTTTACATTATTCTTCTTTGCAATCTCTAATGCTAACATAGCTGCTTTTCGTGTTTTCTCCGATAATAAGATATAAGCAGTAAGATGTAAAAACCTTGCTTCCATTATGTCTCCTTCATTTATCTCATTATCCTCTAGTTCTGGTGCTACTCCTAGATGGGTTGCAAATGTTCTTTCAGAATCAGGTGTAATAAACGTAACTGCTCTTCCTGTTACCCCGCCTACCTTAATTACTTTTGAGATTACCCCACTTTCAACTAGCTTATTGTGATATTGTTCTCCATGCGCATCTTCAGCAACCTTTCCAAAATAAACAACCTTATGCCCCAACATAGCTAAAGCTGTCAGGGTATTTGCCTCTGAACCGCCAGGTGCTAATTTAATCTTGTTTTTGTCTAATTTGCCTTCTATTTCTTCTATTGTCTTCTCATCAACTAAGTGCATATTTCCCTTCACTAAGTTGATTTCTTTTAGAAAGTCTTCTTCTACGTCTATCAAAATATCCATTAAAGGATTGCCTATACTAACAACGTCATGTTTCATAAATAAAAAGAAAAAGCAGTCAGTTTAAAAAACTTGCTACATTCATCTAAGCATATCTTCAATTGGCTTAGCAGGTTTTTTTTCCTTTTTTCCTGTTTTCTTCTGAGCTTCCTTTGCTGCAGCCTCTAGATCAACACCCATATCCTTTAAACCTTTGATATGCATCTGCATTAGCTGCTCTACTATCTGCAAAATTCTCAACATCTCTTCTCTTTCTTTTGCTAATGTTGATAAAGCTCCCTTATGAAATCCAATCTGCTCTTCTGTGCTTACATTTACTTTCGGTTCTTGTTTTTTACTTGCCATATTTACGAAAAATGTTTATTTGTTTATAAAACTTGTTGAAAATCTTAAATTACTAGAATTATCTCATATGCAGCTCAAGAACATCCCTGTCTAAAAGCCCCTTATCTAATCTTCTAAATGTCTGGCCATCAAACTTAGCAGAATTCCCCCATACTCTTACAAATTTAAATTTATCAACAAAATCCTTATGCAGCTTTGAACAAACATCTCGTATAGTGCACCCTTTAAACATTATTAACGGTTCTTCCATATCAGCCTTCTTATTTACTTCTTTAAGAAATACCCTTATTAACTCCATCTTTTCAAAAATCTTTTCTTTCAGTTCAGAAACACCTTCACCATTCTCAGCAGCAACAATTGCATCAGGCTTTATATCATTCTCTAATTTCTTTAGTACCTCTTTGTCAACCAAATCTATCTTTGTAATTATAGTTAATGCTTTCGTATAAACTCTCCCCCCTTCTATAACATCAATAAGCTGGTCAGCATCTATATCCTCCCTAATTAAGATATCTGCATTATTTAATCTCATCTCTCTTGCAATATCAACAATAGTCTTATTGTCAATCTTTGTGAGCATGACTGTTGATCCCGCTGTAATGCCACCTCTTGATCTTTTAGCTATCTTCACATCTGGTTTTCTAGAATTAATCCTTATTCCTGTTTCATAGACTTCTCTTAATATGGCTTTATAGTGCTCAGGATTTAATGCATCGACTAATATAAGTATTAAATCAGCAGTCCGTAAAATACCTAATACCTCTTTCCCTCTTCCTTTACCAGAAGCAGCCCCTCTTACAATCCCCGGTACATCCACTATCTGTATCTTTGCATGCCTATACTCCATTAAACCAGGAACAGCACTTAATGTTGTGAATGAATATGCTGCAATGTCTGATTTTGCGCTTGTAAGCTTATTCAAAAGTGTTGATTTTCCAACAGAAGGAAAACCCAGTAAAACAGCGGTGCCGTCTCCTGTCTTTCTAACAGAAAACCTATCATCCCCCTTTCCTTTTCCAGCAGATGATCTTTGTGTGGCTCGCTCTTTAAGTACAGCAAGCTTAGCCTTCATAAGGCCTACAGCATGTTGAGTTCTTTTGTTATACTTTGTTTTACTTATTTCATCCTCTAATTCCTTAATTCGCTCATTAGATGTAAGCTTCTTCCTCTCAGTTTGTTGTGCTTCCTTCTTCTTCCCTGTCTTAACTCCTTGTTTTCCTGCCATGCTGAGTATCAATAATACCTGATTTATAAAACTTTTTGAAAAATAGCCAAATAAAGTATGTATGAAACTTCACTTGACTTCAAAAAGAAAGATTTTTATATAAGTTAAACAAAGATTAGTATAAAAAGAGGTACTAAATTGGATTTTATAGAAGGAATATTAAAGATTACAAATTTAATTCTGGCAGTAGTAGCAGGAATTATAGGTATAAGTCTGATAAGGGTCTCTCACAAGACAAAAGAACTTAAAGCTTGGGTAGTGCTTATAATAGCCTTAACATTCTTTGGCATTCAAGAGATTCTTGGAGCCTTAAGAGCATTTAAAATCTTTGAAAGCCCTTACTTAACACATATAGTCCCTACAATCATACTTGCTTTACTTATAGTAGCATTAGTTCAACAGATAATAATTCACAAGGGAAGAAAGTAAAATGGTACAAAACTTAGGTCTTTGTTTCGGAATGGTAGCTCCTTACTATAATCTTGCTCTTGTAATCATAGTAGTATTGTTATTCTTGAAATTATTTAGAACACCTAGTGAGAAAACATTCATTAGGCCATGGGAACTTTTATTTGTAGCATTATTAGTTTATGTTGTAGAGGAGATCATAACCGTATTGCATATGGCAAATATAATCACCACTCACTCAGTTGTCTTTCCTCTGCTAGAGACTGTAATCATAACATTATTCATCTATGTTCTTTTATTGCAGAAAGAAAACGTAAAAAAATGAGGAACTATAAACCTTTCAGAAACAAAAAAGCACTCTCACCATTAGTTGCAACAATCTTGCTTGTAGTTTTTGCATTAGTTATAGGAACAATTACCATGAGCTGGGGAAAATCATATGTTGATAAAATACAGGGCGATACTGAACAACAGCCTTTCGGTACTGGTGTTTTTGTTGATTTCGAGGATGTTGACACGCCATTAAAAAGATTACAAATACAATACATAAGCGGAGAAATTACAGAAGAAGAATATAGACAGAAAGAAAAAGTACTTAATGGTTAATTTTTTCTAATATACTAACAACATTCCATATCTGTGTTCTTATATATTGCTCAAGATTTGCTTCATTAGATATCTCATCAAGATCATTTAATGCCTTATTTATCTTAATCGGAAGCTCGGAATCTTCCTTCAATATCTGAATAATGTTCTGGATCTTTGCCTTAATATTCTTAGGTATATTAGGATCCAATACTAATCCTTCTAATGTATCTATTGTTTCTTTAGTAGGATTCTCATCTACATTCTCTACTACGTTATTATCTCTAAATCCTTCATTAGAACTCATTTTACTTTATATCTTTTGAAACCTCTTCCTGTAACTTCTTGGCTTTTTCCTTTATACTATTCTCTTGTTTCTCCAAGCTTTTTATCCTTATGTTAACAGTCTCTTTCTTTGATTCTAAATCATTTACCAAATCTTCTTTTTTAGTACCGACCATGATATTTCCTATGATCTTATAAGCCGTATCTGTAGATTGTAGCTCTTTTAAAGCAGATTCTGTTTCAATTAACTGGGATTGAAACTGCTGTTTTTGCATCAAGATATTCTGTAAACTTTGCTCAGATAACTGTAATTGAGCTATCTTTTGTTCTGTTTCTTTAGAAATTTCTGCCATTTTATCTAGCCTTTACCTTTGTTATAACAGACCGTCCCTTAAAAAGTATCTTACTTCCACAATAAGGGCATCTTACTCTTTTTCTAAGATAAGTCTGAGATACTTTCTTATTACAATCAAAACATTTGTATTCAACCATTTTTAAGCAACCTCTTTCTCATCAACAACTTCTTCATTTGTTAATCCTTTTTTACTAACAGTATAAGCTTTACCAGTGAATTTAGCATCGCATTTTCCACATTCCCATATACCTACTGCTATCCTTTTTACTTTTATAGCAGAGCAATAAGGGCACTTCTGCTTCTTCCTTTGTTCTCTCTCTATCTTACCAAACCTTTCCTTTAACTTTCTTCCATACCTAGCTCCAAATCTCTTAGTAGAACCGTATTTGCGTATTTCTGCCATTTTATATTATTTATCTCTCCTTCTAATTATAAACATGGGGCTACCCGGATTTGAACCGGGGTCGTCTGGTCCCAAACCAGAAAGGATATCCAAGCTACCCCATAGCATTACGCTATCTTTTGGATAGTCCCGCACTATAGGGATAGGGCCCCATAACATAGGATTTATTTTCCCTATTTAAATCTATCTAAAACCTGGATTCTTTTAAAAATGTTTCTATGTTAATGTCGTGTTGTGCGATTTCAAAACTCTGTCACACCCTTTAGATTAAACCTTGTGACATAATTTTGAAATCATTTCTGAAAATTAAAAACAAATAGTCTATTTCTTTCTTTTGCCAGTAATGGCGGAGGAAAAA
>JAYEIZ010000257.1:0-1958 GCA_034660355.1 Nanobdellota archaeon | reverse complement strand
CTATCACCAATGTCACCATCTTGTGAAATGTCGTTGTAATGAACTGCAATCTTATAAGATGTTCCGCCAGTTATAGCAGTGTTTCTTATAAGTGTTCCAGCAAAACTCAATACCGCATTACTAGGCACTAATGCCACTGGATATTGGTCGCCGTCCACATCAGCAGATAAAACAGAAACCAAAGACTTAAAAGACTTTATGCCAGCCCCTAAGTTATTTTGATTTCCAAGTCTTCCGTCAACATTAGCTAGTGCTAGTGCTGTTCCTTTTCTTTGAAAAGCCATAATATCCTCCTATTAACTTTCATCTATTTGAACTAATTGAGCGTGCTTACCTTCTGTTCTTACGAACCCTTGGCAAACTTCACTGTCAACACTTATAGGATTACCTTTAGTGTTAGCAATTTCACTCATTGTTATTGAGAAAGGAGTTGTTGTTCCTTCCACCATTGCCTTATCAGTTAAAACATAACAATCCCTGATATCCCCTGCTTTTGGTAAGTTGTTTTTAACAATAACATTAAATCCAAATAAATCACCAGAACCACCATTTGCATAAATTGCACTTTGTGCTGAGGTAATATAATCTTTGTTTTTAATCTCATCATCATCTAACAAGCTGTTCAATGCAAAAGGAGATAGTATTAAATACTTATTAATACCTGGTTGTAAAATTTCGTTTTCAAGAAAGTTTACATTAACCGCATCAAGTTTTGCTTTTGTTAAACCTGTTCCACCATTAAGAATAGTTTCACCGCCATCGTCAGCGAATGTTAAAGCACTACCATCTTCTAGTGTAACATCAGCAACAATTTTACTTAAAAACAAGTCATCATAAAAACTTGCATAAGCTCTTGCCATTGCTTGTGTTTCAATAGATTGTGGGTTCGTCAAGGCTCTTTTAATATCCTGACTTGTAATAGGAGCATTTCTATCACCGATAATGGTTTCTAGCTTTATTCTGCTTCTATTAACTTGTTGATAGTCTTTTGGTTCTAAGTAAGATGTCCGTTGTGTCATCACACCGCCACCAACTCTATCAATAAACTTTGCTCTTCCCTCTACAGTTTCTTTTCGCATTGGGATTTGCTTTATAGCTGAATATTCCTGTTCCGCTAATGTTATAACATTAGGGGAGAATACATCTATATAACTCTCGTATGAAGTAATTGCCATTTGCAACCTCTAAATTAAAATTAAAAAAATAAACTTTTTTCAGAAATTGCTACCCATTTATACGGACAATATTCTTACCATTTTATGCTTGGCAAGCAATATTGCGGACAAGGGACTTTAAAATAAAGTCTGGATTTGCTACCCACATAATCCCCTATATCTGTAATAAGACAATATGTCAAGTGCTTTCTTTGATGGCTTTTTTTCTCCATCTTTCTATCAATACAGGGTCGTATAGTTTTGTTATATAAGCTATGATACATTCTATATCTGGCAATTCAACTCTATCAGCCCCTGATACCATTAGTAAATAGTAATGTAATCTATTCTCGTTTTTAGCTCCTTCTACATCAATCCAGAGCTTCCCCACTTCTAACAAGTAGTTCATTTGTGTTTTGGTTACTATCATTAGCTACCTGTTTTTATTTTATGGATTTTATCAGTAAGTGCTAATAGCTCGTTTTGCTTTGTTGCAAAAGCTACACTGTTTCTACCTAGCCCACCGCTTCTATATATATCACTTTGCATAATCTCATCTCTTTCTTTTACAAGGTTAGCAAGTGCAGAAGTTCCAGTATCACTCCCTGCAGGAAGGCTTGAGTTATCTTGATACTTATCCCTTAATGAAATAGCTACTTCTGTAAGTAATGTAAGAGATACATTATCTAATCCTTCTAGTTTTTTTGCTTCTTCTTTTGATAGGTTATCTGCCATAAACTCTTTAGCTTTGTCAAAGTTTCCTTCAAAGTCATCACCCCATTTTTGCTTTAGTCCATCGGTAAA
>JAYEIZ010000256.1:0-1958 GCA_034660355.1 Nanobdellota archaeon | reverse complement strand
AACACACTTCAGTTTCCGAAACAACAGTTAGTGGAAAAATAATAAACTTTGTACTACCTTTGAAACAATTTACAAATAGACAAACAATTACAACAGGTTTAATAAATTCAGTAAGTTACGATATTGTAAAAGAGATTTATAATATAATAAATGATGATATTGTAATAGTTTCTTTCAATGATGGGAGTTGGGTTGAAGCTAAATTTGACCTTTTGAAAAACCCACTAGAAGTGAGTCCTGTTTTTGAAGGTTCTGACCAATATTATATAACAATAAGGGTTATAATTTGAATTATTATAAAATAAAAATTGATATTGATGGTTTAGAGATTGAACCAACTTCATTTTCAATAGTTGAAGGTGTAGGTAAGGGGTATAATACATGTACTGTAAGTGGACTTAATTTAGTTGGAGAGGTTGGAAACTTTTTAACAATTAACATAGATGGGTTGCAAAAAAGATTTTATATTGATGAAAAGCAATATGAAGAGAATGGAAATATTGTATTTTTATGTAAGGGTATTTCGTATTTACTTGATGATGAAAGCTACACCAATAACGACTTAATTTTTGAAAATTCTCAAGATATTTATGATGCGGTTTCTTTAGCAGTAGAGATAAACAACACAATACCTATTATAGATTTTAAAGGTCAAAACTATTCAAAAAGTAGCACATCTTTGAGTCGTATTTTAGATATGGTAGCTATCGTTAAAGGTAATGCGTTTGAAATTAATGGAGTTTTACACTTAGAGCCATTTAAGATGATTTCTAACAATGCTCCAATTTCTCATACTATAGATGATTCATTTGGATATAGCTATACTGATAAAGCACCTCACTATAAAAAAGCAAAACAAGTTTTAATAAATCCTAAAACTGAGAGTTTGTTAAGCAAACCTAATATAATTTTTGATTATGAAAATACGATGGGGGAGATAATATTTAACCCATCACTAGCTAGCGGTTTTGAATATGTAATAACAGGCTTAGATTATGTAGAACCCTCTAATGTTTACAAAACTGAAAATTACACATTGGATGAAGAGTCTCATATAAAAACCCTTGCAGGGATTGATGAAATTTCACATATATTACTAAATGGAGAGCTTTTTGAAGACTATGAGTTTTTTCCAACTCACAATATAGTTAGACTATTTAATGAAATTAGTGGGTCATTCTCTATCAAGTACAGAACTAGAAAAATTGATGTGAATATCACAAGAAGTACTGACTTTTCTATTATCTACCAATGTATGAGAATTGCAGATACTGTAATTTTAAATGTATCTAACAGTTCATGTTTAAATGAGATTGTTGATTCTACACTCACAATAGATGGTGGTGGTAAAGTTAGAGTGAATGAGGGTGTTGATATATCTTTTGTTTTTGTAGATACCAAGAACTCTTTAAATGTTACAGTAGATAATGAAATACCTCTAGCAAGTGGTGGTAATTTATCAATAAAGCATAGATACTTAGGGAGTGATTATGATGTTTCTTTTATTGATTTTATACAATCTGAAGTTGTTGAGATGTTTGATACAACAAGCGGTGCTGTTATCTATGATGAAACGATTGGTGAGTACATATTAACGCTTAACCAACAACTAGAAAGTATTGAAAATATTTACTATGGCTCTCAGTTGGTTGCTGGATACACCTATCACTACAACGCTAACCCACCATACATTGTTTTTGATGATGCAGAGCTTGATGGTAAAAACCTAGAAATTTCATACAAGTTAAATGTAGTTGAGATAACAATACCACCGATTTTAGTTGATGAAATAAACTTTTTAGATGTTATAGCTTGCGGAGGTTTGACTTCATACACTATTGAACATGGTGATGTTATGTGTGAACTTCCTTCAACTTTTGAAATTGATGTAACTAAGCAATTTAATATCAGTGTTAATGAAGCTAAAGGTTTAGTTTTGAGAAGTGATTTAGGAGAAC
>JAYEIZ010000255.1:0-1967 GCA_034660355.1 Nanobdellota archaeon | reverse complement strand
TTAATCACCCTGTTGTTTTGTGTTACTAACTAAACAACAGGCTCGCTAACTTAAATAATTAGCGGGTCTTTTTCCTTTGGAGAAGAAGATTCTATAGTTTATATACCACCAAAAATCTTTGATTTTTAAGCATATCGCTGTCGCTCAATGAAATGAACTCTCAGACCCCCGGTGCTACGATGGTATGAGAATTCTGACGCTACTAAAGCGTTTCAAGAAAAAAGCAAGTATTTGCTCTGCTTTCTACAAAAATAAGGCCGAAATAAAGGGTTTGAGGAAAGAGAATTATTCTCTTTTCTTAAACTCAATTATTAAGAGAGGTGAAATAAAATGTATTATGCAGGACTAGACATACACCAGAAATTTATCTATGGCACAATTTTAGATGAGAAAACAAAAATAGTAAACCAAGGCAAGTTTGCAACAACAGAAAAAGAGTTGTTTGATTTTTTAGGCTTTTTGCCTAATAAGCAAACCAAAGTTGTGTTAGAGAGCTGTGGGATTTGGCAGGATATCTATGAAATTCTGGAAAATAAAGGATATTCTGTTGTTTTAGCTAACCCAATGAAAGTTAAAGCAATAGCTTCTGCAAAGATAAAAACTGACAAGGTTGATTCAGAGATATTAGCTAAACTCCTCAAAGGGAATCTTATTCCTGAGACTTATGTTCCTCCAAAAGATATAAGGGAACTCAGAGAGATTGTCAGGCACAGGCAAAGTTATGTGAAGATCAGGACAAGCATAAAAAATCAGATTCATGCTATATTGAAGAAAGATAACATTAAGATTCCAGTAAAAGATATCTTTGCTAAAAAATCCAGGGCTGCCCTTGAAAAGTTAAATGATGAAAAGATAAATTCTTATCTTAAATTCATTGATCATCTGGACAGCGAGATTAAACAAATAAAATATAAGGCTGAATCAATAGAGCAGTTTAAGAAACAAGCTAAGTTGATTAAGACAATGCCTGGACTAGGAGATATAGCAGCATATATCATTCTTGCAGAGATAGGCGATATCAACTGTTTTAAAACACCATCTCAACTTTGCAGCTATGCCGGAATTGTTCCTTCAATTTCTCAATCAGGCAACAAGTGTTTTGTTGGAAGAATAACCAAACAGGGAAGCAAATGGCTAAGATGGATATTTATCCAATGCGCTAATGTCGCTATAAACAAACCAAACAAGATTCAAAAATACTTTTACAGACTAAATGTTAAAAAGCATAGGAATGTTGCCATAACAGCAACAGCAAGAAAAATGATTTATTACCTTTGGCATATGTTGAAATACAACAAACCATACATTGATGATCACACACAACGTGTGAGTGAGGCATAGGCACCCCCGTTATGTGCTAACCTTTGAGGTTGATGCTTCGATTGGGGGCCTTTCGACTCACCATAGTATGCGATAAAGTATGAATACACGTATGTCGATAAGCCTAACCTAACTCAAAAAAGAAAAAAATATAAAGGTGCAATGATTATGAAACCAATAAGAAAAGAAGGCAGGGAAAAGCTTTTTTTTGGCAAAGGAATTCTCATACACGCACATTTAGACTCGGCTTCGCCTCGAATTTATAGAACCCAAATTTTACTTTTCGGAACGAAATTTCCCAGAACTCCGCAAACATATCACTGTAAAAATTGATTGTGTAACTTGAAAGGACCTGCTTCTATTAGTCGCTGTAATTCTTTAAATGTTTGCTCGTAACTGGGAAAGTATTTAACACGCCTTAGGATGTTACAGGCATTGCCGATGTTATATTCAATTATCAATTTGCGCCTAGATGGAATACTTTTTATGCTTCACTTGCTTTTTCGACTGTATGGATGATCTATAGCTAGTGACATAAATATTTGTACACATCTAGTTTAAATCTCCTAGTACGAAAATATTTTGTCGTTGAACTTTTAAACTCAGCAATTGATTCTGGAAATTTTGAACCTAGAATTTCATCTTTA
>JAYEIZ010000254.1:0-8809 GCA_034660355.1 Nanobdellota archaeon | reverse complement strand
GACAATTTCAAGTATCTACTTGAAGATTTAGATAAACTTGATTACACTAAAGTTATAGAGCTTGAGAGAAAGATTTCATTGATTAAGACACCAGAAGTTGAAAATATAAAAACCTATGGTATGAGGCGAATTCGGAGACATATTAATAATATTTCAGAAGTATTTTTTGATTGGGCAATTACAAAAGAGGTTGAGAAAAGTAAGTAGAATACATACTATACTTAGTATAAGCTTATATTGGGGTATAATAATCTGTTTATGGGGGCAAACGGAAAAATATCTTAATTTGAATGGTGGGTGTTATTCATGACAGTAAAATTATTTAATGAAATAAAGGATGCTGAAAAGAAGGCTGAAGAAATTATAGCGAAAGGAGAATTGGATAAAGAAAAAATAATCCAGGAAGCAAAACATAAGAGCATAGTTCATGTTGAGAAAGGAGAAGAAAAGATCGATAAAGAAAAAGAGACTAAGATTGAGAGTAAAAGAGAGAAAGCTGAATCAGCAAGAACGGAAGTGCTTTCAAAAGGAAAAGAAGATATCCAGAAGCTAAAGCAAAATTCTGAGAAGAATATAGACGAAGCTGTTGATATAATACTAAAAAAATTCGAAGACTCTATCTAAAATGCTTACACCAAAAAGAATGTCTAAATTGACCCTAGCAGGTCCGAAAACTGTTATGGAGAAGGTTATAAGAGAACTTCACAAAAGAAAAATTGTTCATATTATAGACCATACCAAGGACGATATTGATATAGGGGCACCGTTAGAGAAATCAGATAAACTTTCTGAGATTTCTGTAAGGGTAGATTTTCTGATTTCTAACCTAAAAATCAAAAAACAAGACATTAATGCTAAATCAAAAGAAAGCACCTCAGAAATTGACAGAATTAGTAATGAGATATATTCAAACGTAACAGAAAAACTAGGTAGCATAAAAAGTACAGAAGAGAAACTAACAATAGCAAAAGTAAGAAAACAAACACTTGAGAAAATACAGGATTTATCTATTCCATTAGAGTCGTATACAACATATAGCTCAATTGTTTACTCAATTGGGTATGTAAATGAACCTGGGAAACTAAGGAATGAATTAGAGAAAGTTACTAAAAAATTCGATCTACATATAACATCGGGAAAGAAGCCAGTAATAGTATTATTCATAGATTCCCACAAAAAAGAAGAAGCATCTCAACAGTTAAGTAAACATAATTTTTCTGAATTAGACATATCAAGTTTAGCTGGTATGAAAGGGTTACCTCAAGAGCACTTACAGAAGCTAGTAAGAGAGGAAGAATCTCTTATAGCTAAAAAGAACAAGCTGCAAAACCAACTAGAGAACATAAGCAAGAAATGGTCCCATTTTTTGATATCAAGTGAAGAATTACTCTCAAAAGAACTTGAAAGATTACACGCTCCTTTGAGGTTTGCAGCTACAAAGAACACTTTTGTGATTAAAGGATGGGTTCCAGAAAAGAGATTAAGTGAACTACAAGATAACTTAAATAAAATCACAAAGAAAAAGATATTCATTCAAACAGAGGAAATCAAGAAAGATGAGAAAATACCCATAGAATTAGATAATCCTAAGGAAGTAAAATCATTTGAGTTTTTTATGGATATCTATACTATGCCAAATTACAAAGAACTAGACCCCACATTCTTTATATTCCTAATCTTCCCCTTATTGTTCGGATTCATGCTTGGTGATTTTGGATATGGCCTTATAACTCTAGTTGTGGCATTACTTCTAAAAAAGAAACTTCCAAAATTCCATAGATTCTTTGATGTATTTGTTTACTCATCTCTTACAACAATGTTTTTTGGAGCATTATTTGGAGAGGTCTTTGGAGAAGAGGTGTTATTTGGCGTAGCATTACCACATATATTAAGCAGAGCACATGAGTTAGATACATTACTTGGAATCTCAATTATAATAGGTATCTTGCACCTTTTAATGGGTCAAGTCATTGGATTTGTTAATACTTACAGGGAACACGGAATTAAACACGCAATATATGAGAAATTAGGATGGATATTATTGTTTCCGGGACTCACAAAACTTATGCTTACATTAGAACTGATAAAAGAGGGTCTTGGAAATACTGTTAATTTAATTCTCCCAAGTGACATTGTAATAATTGCTCTTACAATCATAGGAATTATCATTATAATCAAGGGAGAAGGCGCAATGGGGCTAATAGAGCTTCCAGGAATTTTTGGAAATACATTATCCTACGCAAGG
This sequence comes from Nanobdellota archaeon, assembly GCA_034660355.1. Lineage (GTDB taxonomy): Archaea > Nanobdellota > Nanobdellia > Woesearchaeales > JACPBV01 > JAYEIZ01. Next base: position 6,564 of record JAYEIZ010000254.1, on the reverse strand, counting down.
CTTATGGCAATTGGATTGGCGTCTGTTATGTTGGCATTAGTTGTGAACCAATATGCAAAAGTCTTTTTTAAGGCTGGTGGCTTTATGATTATCGCAGGAATACTATTATTGATAGTAGGTCACACAATAAACATCCTTCTTGGTTGGCTAGGATGCTTTTTACATTCCTTAAGGCTACACTATGTTGAATTTTTTACTAAATTCTTCAAAGGTGGTGCAAAGAGATTTCATCCTTTTGGATTAAAAAACTAAACGGAGGTAATAAAATGGTAGACATAAACACAGGATTGATTGCAATCGGAGCCGGAGTTGCAATAGGATTAAGCGCAATAGCAGCTGCAATGGCAGAAAAGACAATTGGAGCAGCAGCAGTTGGTGCAATGGCAGAAAAAGAAGAGCTATTCGGAAAAGGCCTTATCCTTACTGTTATCCCAGAAACATTGGTCATCTTTGGACTAGTGATAGCAATAATGATAATTGGAATGGCTGGATATTAAAAATCCATATTCTGATGGGAGGTAAAGATGGGGTTAGATGAACTAAAAGATGAAGTATTGAGCAAGGCAAAAAAGCAAGCGCAAGCTACATTAGCAGACGCAAAAGAAGAAGAAGACAAGATAATGAAGTATGCAGATAAGAGGCTAGCAGACTACAAGAACACAGTTAATCAAGATGCCAAAAAAGTTATTGCTATGATAGAGCGAAGGAAAGTAGCTTCATCTAAATTAGAGATAAAAAAAGAGGCACTTGCAGCAAAGAAGAAGATAACAGAGGGAGTGTTCAAAAAAGCTAGACAGAGACTAACAAAGTTAGATTCACAACAGAGAGAATCGCACATACAGAAGTTAATCAACAAAGTGAAGGGCGAAATGGATGTTAGTAAAATCTATTGCAACAACAAAGACATTAAGTTTGTAGAGGGATTCGGGACAGAGGAAACAAAAATTATTGGTGGGATAATAGCTGAAAACAACGACAAAACAATTAGAATAGACTATAGCTATGAAACTATGTTAGGGGACATCAAAGAAGAGAATATACAAGAAATTGCAAAAACACTTTTTAAAGAATGACAAAACTAAAACTTGGGTTCTACCCATATACATACACAAGAGTAACTGTTATGAGGTCTTTATTAGTCAAGAGAGAAGACTATCATAAACTCTTAAAAATGAATCTTAATGAGGTTATTCATTTTCTGCAGGAGTCTGTTTATAAGAGTGAAATAAACAAACTAGCTGCAAAATATTCAGGCGTAGAGCTTTTGGAAATGGCTATAAAGAAGAACTTATCTGCCTCTTTTAACAAATTAAGAAAGATATCGATAGATGAACTTAAGCCCTTAATAGACATTTACTCAAAAAGAAAAGACATACAGGACCTAAAGACAATTCTAAGGGCGAAATACACAGAAGCAAATGAAAATGAAGTCAGAAAACTAATCTATGCAGCAGGTACACTAAGTAGGGGCCATTTTATGGAACTATTCAGGATGAATACTATGGAGGAGATCTTAAGAAAAAACAACATAGTGCCTTTTGATTACCTCAAAGAAGCGTATTCTAGATTTGAGAAAGAAAATATATTAATAGAAATTGAGAGCGCTCTTGATAGGTATTATTATGAAGAGGTTATGAATTTTACTAAGTCATTACCTGAATCTGGGAAGATGTTCCGGGAATTCTTGGAAAGTGAAATTGAGATAAAAAATATAATGATGTTATTAAGACTTTGTAGGGAAAATATGGATAGTGAAGAAATAAAGAAACATCTCATAATTATCAAACATTCAGCTAAAAACAGGCTTATGCGCCAGTTAATAAGAGTAAATACTATCGAGAATATTACTGAGATGCTAGACAAAACCAAATATGGTCAAGCAATAAAAGCAGGAATAGAGAAACTAAAGAAAGAAGATACACTTATAGATATTGAAATTGACCTATATAACTACTTACTCAAAAAATCTGTTTTATTGCTCCATCAACATCCTTTATCAGTAGATGTAATCTTAGGTTATATGTTTGCAAAGGAAGTTGAGATAAGAAACATTAATCTTATTACAAAAGGCAAACAATTGGGTTTAAGCGAGGATTTTATAGAAAAACAATTGGTGATGGTATGAATCTGGCAGTTATAGGTGGATCTGAATTTGTTTTAGGGTTTCAATTAGCGGGAATAACAAAAACATTCGAGATAAAAGAAGGCCCATTAAATGACATTAACAAATGCAGACAAGACCCGAATATAGGTGTTGTTGTTATTGAAGAAGATACATTAGACAAATTAGATTCACATGATAGAATGCTTATTGAAGAGTCTGTTAACCCGGTTTTTATACATATATCGAAGGAAGCAACTTCAGAAGGGTTAAGAAAACTGATTAAAAAGTCAATAGGGGTAGATTTATGGAAAGACGATCAAGGGTGATTAACAATGAGTAATGAAGGAATTTTATATAGAATAGCAGGTCCTGTTGTTGTTGCAAAAGGAATCTCTGCAAAAATGTATGATGTTGTTAGAGTGGGAAATGAAAAACTGATGGGGGAAGTAATCCAGATAGATGGAGATAAAACCACAATACAGGTTTATGAAGATACTTCTGGAATAAAGCCAGGTGAACCAGTTATAAGTACCGGTGAGCCATTAAAAGCAGAACTTGGTCCAGGCATTTTAACAAGCATATATGATGGCATCCAAAGACCATTACCTGTACTTATGAAACAGATGGGCGATTATATTGAAAGGGGAGTGGACGCTCCTGGCCTTGATGAAAAAAAGAAATGGACATTTAAAGCTCTGGCAAAGAAAGGAGATGGTGTAAAAGGCGGCAGTATTATTGGGGAAGTAGAAGAAACTACGAGTGTTATGCATAAAATTATGGTTTCTTATGGGCAAGAGGGAAAGATAGAAGAGTTAAATGAAGGAGAATTCACAGTTAATGATATAATAGGTAAGTTAGACAACGGTTTTGAATTAAAGCTTAAACAGCATTGGCCAGTAAGAGTACCAAGGCCTTCTGCAAAGAAGTTAAATCCAGAAGTACCTCTTATTACAGGTCAAAGGCTTTTTGATGCTTTATGCCCTTTAACAAAAGGGGGGGTAGCTGCAATTCCAGGACCTTTTGGAAGCGGGAAAACAGTTGCACAGCAGACACTTGCTAAATGGGCTGATGCTGATATTGTAGTTTATGTCGGTTGTGGAGAAAGAGGGAATGAAATGACTGAAGTTTTGAAAGAGTTCCCTGAACTAATTGATCCTAGAAGTAACAAACCTTTGATGAATAGGACAGTTTTGATTGCAAATACCTCTAATATGCCTGTTGCTGCAAGGGAAGCAAGCATTTATACAGGAGTAACTATAGCAGAATATTATCGTGATATGGGTTATGATGTTGCTTTAATGGCAGATTCAACTTCGAGATGGGCAGAAGCAATGAGGGAAATTTCCTCCAGACTTGAAGAAATGCCTGGTGAAGAAGGATACCCTGCTTATTTATCCACAAGATTAGCACAGTTTTATGAAAGGTCTGGAAGAGTTATACCTTTTGGAACAAAAGAAGAAGGTTCTGTTACTTTGATAGGTGCGGTTAGCCCTCCTGGTGGAGATTTTTCTGAACCAGTTACGCAAAACACACTAAGAGTTACTAAATGCTTTTGGGCATTGGACGCAAAACTTGCTCAAAGAAGGCATTTTCCATCTATAAATTGGTTGACATCTTATTCACTATACCATGATCTTCTAGAGCCATGGTTTGTAAAAAACGTATCTTCTGATTGGCGTGATTTAGTAACACAGACAATGAGCATACTACAAGAAGAAGAAAAACTAATGGAGATAGTTCAACTAGTGGGCTCTGATGCATTGCCTGAGCGTCAACAGATTACATTAGAAGTTGCCAGGATGTTTAGGGAGTTTTTTCTCCAGCAGAACGCATTCCATGAAGTAGATACTTTCTGTGAACTCAAAAAAACAAGGATGCTTATGAAGATTATATTACACTACAATAATCTTGCGAATGCTGCTCTTGATAGCGGTATTAGATCAAGTAAGATACTGGAGATTAAGTCAAAAGATAATATTGCTGATGTTAAATTCGAGAAAAATTATGAAAAAGTTCTAGGCGATATTCAAAAAAATATGGATAAGGAGTTTAATAGTTTGTAGGTGATTATCATGAAAGCATACTCCCTATCGTTCGTAGCCTTCATTTTGAAGGCATATAGTCAGAGAGGTAATTCAAAATGAAAGAGTATAAAACAATAAATAGGATTGCAGGACCTTTAGTATTCGTAGAAAAAACAGAACCAATTGGCTATAATGAGCTAGTAAAGATTAAGCTTTCAGATGGCAGTATAAAAAATGGTCAGGTTTTAGATACATCAGATGATGTTGTAGTTGTGCAGGTCTTTGAAGGAACTTCTTCTATAGATAAAGAAGCAGGAGTAAAATTTCTAGGAGAAACAATGAAATTGTCTGTTTCAAAAGACATGTTAGGTAGGATACTAAATGGGGCAGGAAAACCAATTGATGATGGTCCTGAAGTAATACCTGAAAAGAAATTAGATATTATAGGAGCTGCAATTAATCCTTACTCTCGTGGTCCACCTGCTGATTTCATTCAAACAGGAATATCAACAATTGATGCAATGAATACATTAGTTAGAGGGCAAAAACTGCCCATATTCTCGGGTTCAGGCCTGCCACATAATGACATAGCCCTACAAATAGCTCGTCAAGCAAAAGTAGTTGGTCAAAAAGAAGATTTCATAGTAATATTTGCAGCAATGGGCATAACAAACGAAGAAGCACAGTACTTTATGAATGACTTTGAAAGAACAGGCGCCTTAGAACGCTCAGTGGTTTTCTTAAACCTAGCGGATGATCCTGCTGTTGAGCGGCTTGTGACACCTAGAGTGGCACTGACTGCTGCAGAATACTTTGCTTTTGAAAAAGACATGCATGTTCTTGTTATATTAACAGACATGACAAATTATTGTGAGAGTTTACGTGAGATAGGAGCTGCTCGTGAGGAAATTCCAGGAAGGAGAGGTTATCCTGGATATATGTATACTGATCTTGCAATGATCTATGAGCGAGCTGGAATGATAAAAGGAAAAAAAGGTTCAGTAACTCAGTTACCTATACTTGCTATGATTGGTGATGACATAACTCATCCCATTCCAGATTTAACTGGCTACATAACAGAAGGCCAGATTGTTCTGAACAGAGAACTACACATGAAAAACGTTTATCCTCCTATAGATGTATTGCCTTCATTGTCAAGACTGATGAATGCAGGTATTAAGGGGGGTAATACTAGGGATGACCATAAACAATTGTCAGACCAACTTTATGCATTCTATGCAGAAGGTCGTGATTTACGTGGTTTAGTTGCAATAGTAGGAGAAGAATCTCTGAGTGATAAAGATAAAAAGCTTCTAAAGTTTGCAGCTAAATTCGAAGATGCTTTTGTAAGGCAGAAGAAAGACGAAGATAGGAGCATAACAGAGACACTAGATTTAGGTTGGCAACTACTTGGAAGCATACCTTCGAAAGACTTAACAAGAACCGATCCTAAGTTAAGAGAGAAGTATCATAAGTATGTTGAAGAAAAAGTAGAAGCAGAAAAAAAAGAAGAATAAACCATGGCACTCGACATAAAACCAACAAGATCTGAATTGATTAAACTGAAGAGAAGAATAAAACTTGCTAAATCAGGTTATAATCTTCTCAAGAAGAAAAGAGATGGCCTTATTCTTGATTTTTTTGAAATACTAAAGAAAGCAAAATCAATAAGACAGGAACTTGTTGAGGATTATTTATTTGCGCTTAATAAGATGAATATCACAAGAGCGATGGAATCTGACCTTAAGATTAAGTCAGTTGCAATGGCAATAAAAGAAAGCCCTGAAGTTCATGTAAGCACAAAGAACATAATGGGTGTTGTTGTACCTAAAATAGATTTTACCGAGCTAAAAAAACACTTTCTAGAAAGAGGCTATGGTATTTATGGTTCAGCAGCAATAGACGAAGCAGCTAATGCTTATGAGAAATTAGTTGAGAAGATTATTTTGGCTGCAGAAGTTGAAACATCAATGAGAAAATTGCTGAAAGAGATAGAAAAGACAAAAAGAAGGGTAAATGCTCTGGAGTTTGCAGTAATACCTCAAATGGAAGAAGTTCAAGCATTCATAACCTTAAGATTAGAGGAGATGGAAAGAGAGAATGTGTTTAGGTTAAAGAGAATAAAGAAAGCAGTAGCATGAAACCTAAAAAGTCTAAAAAACAGAAAATAATTCTTCGGACAGTTATTGGTTTTCATATCCTAAATTTCATTCTTGTTTTGGGATTTATTATTTATCTTTTTTTATGGATTAGGGCAAGGTGAAATCACTATCTTTTTTCTAGCGTTAATATATCTGTTAGTATTAAACTGAGCTGTTGCATAACTCCCCCATAAATTCCCATTTTGCCAGTGATTAGGCTTCAACATAAGCCATCATCCTTTCATAGAGTATAAATTTCCTTCTCGCTTCTTCAATCATGTTCTTTTTCTTTGTA
>JAYEIZ010000253.1:0-1972 GCA_034660355.1 Nanobdellota archaeon | reverse complement strand
ATTTGAACAAACAGATGATGATGGAGAAAAACAAGTAGATAATGGATACTTGATGCATGGACTTCCAATGAGAAATCCATATGAAATACTTGCTAAAGATTATAGTGCTAAAGAAGCTAATCAAGAATTATCTAAAGCATTTATGCTTGAACTTGAAAAAGAAGAAGGTGGATATGATGAAGAAAGTGAAGTATATCATGTAAGCTTTGAAGCTGCAGAAAAATGGAGAAGAGATCATTATAGAGAACAGTTCTATTTAGCTAAAGCATTGTTTAAAAGCTTTGCCTATCATGCATATCTATATGATATGACTGTACATAATAGTGAACCAAAGTTAACTGGATTCTTAGGTAATGCTGTATCTGACAGAGCAGCACCATTGTTTACTGGAACAACAGTTAAGTCTGGATGGTTAAGTATTGGTATAGAGTTTACTATAACAGTTAAAACTGTTAATGGTACAGTTAGAGGTGCAGAAGGTGTTACTGATGGAAAATCTCAAGGTGATTTTCACTTCTCAGGTACAACATATCTGCCCAGAATAGAAGACAGCAAGGATGAAAATGATAGAGAAAGTGTTCCTACTTGGGATTCAGATGGAACAGATAAGCTTGTAATTAAAGTTCAAAAAAATGAAACACAATATCAAGAAATGGTAATAACAGATTTCAAATCAGTACAGACCATACGAGATAAAAACTTTGATGTATCAATGGGATATCCTATATCAGAAGTAAGACTTACTATGCCGCACTTTGTATTGCAAGATATAAAATATACAGAATTTGTAACGGTTAAAGAACATTCAACTGTGTTTTATGCTTATATGTTAAAAGTAGTTGAATTTGATTGGACAGGTTTCTTTATAAAAATATTATTCTCTGTTGCAGCATGTATAGTTCCTGGTGGATGTACTGTTGCTATGGCATTATTTTCAGTTGCAAAAACAGTAGCTGTTATGGCTGCAACATACTACTTGATGAAAATTATAGATGATCCTATGCTTATACAAGCAATAGGACTTGCATTTAATATATATCAGTTCATATCAAATGTAGATGTAAGTAATATGAATTATGATAACTTTTTGCCTATGGCGAACCAGATTTCTGGATTGTATACGCAAGGTCAAGCTTTAATTGATGCATATGAAGCTAAGGATGAAAAAGAAAGGCAAGCAAACGAAGATGCTAAAGAAAGTATTGATAAAGGAATAACAAGTATATCTGGAACATTAGCACTTGATCCAAGGGTTACAATGTCAGTACTTCAGTCCTTTTCAGACTCCAATAGTCCAGATGCATTCTATGCTGATGCATTAGGTGAAAGTTTATATAATTATGATCAATATTATGCTGTTGATTCAGCAATAGAAATGAGAAAGAAAGTTGAATCAGGATAATAATAGTACTTTACAAATAAATAAGATATAATAAGACAATAATTAAAAATAAAAAGGATACAAAATGAGTTTGTTTGATGGAACAGGATCGTTTGGATTAGGTTTAGGCGGAATAGATATAAGTGATTTTCTGGGCTTTACTGGTAAAGGTGGCTTCGGGACAATAAGTTATGAACCGTATGGTAGTTCATGTATGGCTGATAGTTCATGTATGGCTGATTTGAATAATGTAAACCAAAATCCAGCACATAAAGGAACCCTTAAAGTATTTGATGCTGTTAATAATGGTCTTAAGTTGAAAAATAATGTAACTCCTACAGGTGATACTTCTAATAATACTTCTAATAATACTTCTAATAATAATAACAATAACTCTGGTTCTAATTGGATGGATGCTGCTAAGTTTGGTCTTGGAACATTGGGTTTTTATGAAGCTAAAAAACAACAAAAAATAGCAAATAAGCTTTCTGAAGACAAAGCAAACTATTTTGTAAAAAAAGATAATAATGCTAGAGCTAGAGCAAAAAGTAAAGCTGATAAGTATTATGGAACAAAAGATTACAAGCAACC
>JAYEIZ010000252.1:0-1986 GCA_034660355.1 Nanobdellota archaeon | reverse complement strand
ACCTCGCCACTTTCTATCCCTGCCATTGTAGTTTGGAATGCCATATCTTGAGATTTACTTAACTCCGCTGCTTGCTGTTCTCCAATCATCTTATTAAATATTGCAGGATCACTCATACCTTCTGTTGCTTTCATCTGAGCTATATAAGATTCTTTAGTTATATCTTCCCCGATCAAACCGCCAGCTTTAGCCGCTTCAAATCCTTTTTGAAGTTCTGTTTGTCTCTGCCCATAAGCAGCAACACCTGATGCAGCTAAATTCACTCCAGAACCTAACATATCACTCTTCCATTTATCTTCAGCCATTTCATTCTGCATCTCTATCTGGGTTTTAGTTCTGGCTATATACTCTTCCACATCTCTTTGACGTTGAGTAATTTGTGCATTCTCTTTAGACTGAATTACTCCGGCTCTTCCTGATGCTTCTCCTAAAGCCTCACTGCTGCCTTTATACAAATCAACAATAGCTTGAGTTTTCTGTCCAGGTGTTGCCTCTTGTGCCTGGATGTGCCTTAATGATCTACCGGCTTGTTTACCAATTATCTTAGACTCTCCCTCTAAAACCTTTCTGCTCATTGTACCGGAGATTTTGTCTCCTCTTAGATCAGCAAGATAACGATTTAAATAGGTATCGTCCATTGATATCTTCTTAGGTTTATTTATAGCCGTCATTGCTAAATTAGATGCGGCTGGAATTAAGTTCCAATAGGACATTAAAACCTCCTTTGTAATATCGGCTCAATTTCTAATAATTTATTTATATCTCCACCAAACGATAGATAATAATGACTTCCCCACGCTCCGTTTTTAATATATTTAATAGCATCTGTTTCTGATTCTACAAATGCCCTTGTAACTACTCCACTTCTATTAACTGCATAAACTACTATAGTGGAACTATCACCTTCAAATTTTGCTATAAATTTCTTGATCATATTATCATCTAAGGGGAATCCTGCTGTTCTCATATAAGCTGATCCTGTATAATAATTATTTTCATCAGGATATAAATGGAAGTCATAGTTAGAGTCCAGTATCATAATAAGGTTCTCTAAATTATCGCCCTTATCTATTAAATCTGCATCAATAATATTGAGTCCTGTGAATAATGTGAAAGCATCCTGATCGATATGATAAATATAAGAAATATGATCTTCATTATCATGCCAGATATATTGATTCCTTAATGGATTAGGAAAAGATATAAGGGTTGTTTTCTTTGGTACGGCTATTCTTGGCTTTTCCTTATAGCCGGTTGCAGTCTTTACCCTTTTATTAGAGATTGTTCGCATCTCTTCTTTACTCCACATAATAAATCCAGATTCAGTGTGTCCGAATACTCTGTCTCTAAATACTCCCCATCCTGCAGGAGAAAGAGCACCTAAATTCGCAAACTCTGTAATGAAGTTATTACTATCTACTGCCCATTCATCTGGAGTACCGGAAAGATTTATTCTATTAATTTCATTCCTTGTTATCTCTAAAACAGAATTACCATACTCAGTTGTAATGAAATATGGAGCAGGCAATATCTTAGCATGAGCCTCTTTAAACTCTCTTTGATTGCTCTGTTTAAATCTTATACTATTTGAACTCGACCACATAACAGAATTTCTCGCTTTATAGATAAGCGGATATCCTTCCTGAATTTCTATATTGTTATAAGCACTTAAATCTGACCATTTGTAACCAATCATATTATTCGCATTCTCAGCATAATACATATAATTCGCTAAATTAATTGCAGCATCTTCACTTGATACTGTTCTGTTTTTAACGTAAGAGATGTTTTGTATTTTTGAATTGGGACACGCAACAAATTTGTATTTGCCGAGATTCCACCTTAGATTATTTGAAACATATCGCCCACAAACTACTTGCTGTGTTGAAACTAATGCAAACTCATCGTCTATATCTAAACTTTCGTTTGTTTTAGAAAGAAGCACATTGTTATTATCATCAACCACATACAAGCTAAATCTTCCTG
>JAYEIZ010000251.1:0-1990 GCA_034660355.1 Nanobdellota archaeon | reverse complement strand
GGAGGCTAACAGAGCAGCCTTTGAGGACATGGCTCCTTTGGTAACAATAGCACAGCAACGCAAATATTTAGAAGCAACGCAACGTGGTGGATTGAAATTTGAAGGTGGTGGAGTTGATTATAACATGTCCAGAAAGAAAGCTAATATAGTTAAGGCATTATTAGATAACGACCTTGCATCTGAAGTCCACTTTAAAGCAATGGAACTATACCACAATGGAGCTGTATTAAAAGGCAGAGATAGAAGTTTAGACTTAACTGAAACATGGATAGAAGATGAGAAGATAAACGGATTGATTGAGAAGTTATCTGGTATGCGTAAAGGCGAGGACCAATATGGTAGCAACAAAGATTACAATAGAGAGGTTAATAAGATAAGGAAAGACGCAGTAGATTATTACGCATCAATTACTAATGGTATGGCATTACAACCATACCTCAATGACCCGAATGTTATGGGAAAATACTTTAAGGGACCTGTAACAATTAAGATGAACGCAATGGAGGATATAAGTCCACTAACTAACATAGCAATAGGCAAGTCTCCGTTTGAGCAACAGGGCTATGAATACGCAAGAATGAAATTCTTAGAAAGATTAAGAAGAAAATTTAAAGAGGACCCAAGTCTCTTTGAATAATGTTTAACCACACACAGGATTATTTATGGAACTCAGATTAAAACAATACTCAACAGATAAGAATGTAGAAGATGTAAACACGAAAGATGTAAGGTCGATTGTGGGTTACATTAACAATAACAGCAAAGAGATAAAGAAGCAACGCATCAAAGAAGCCATCTATATGTTTAACATCGGAGTAACGATGGTGAGACAAGATGAATCTTTGACCACCAAAGAAGGCAAGGTGAGTATCAGAGAGATGGGTAGTATCATTGGTATGAACTATGTATCTATTAGTGTAGCCAAAGGAATAGCAAGAAAGTTTGATTGCGATACAGATAAGTTTCTAAAAGAATACAAATCAACTAAGTCTGTTTCATGGGACCAATTCGTTGGACGCCACCGCACCAAGAAAAAAACATTGATGCCTAAGATGACAACGAAGATGATAGAAAAGATAGATGCCCTATTGGCCGCAATAAAAAAAGAAAATGCGGACCAAGATGCAATCACCACGATGAAAAGATTGAGAGATAATATTACAAAGGTGATACCCCTGAGCGATGAAATCCTTGAGATGAATTACATTATCTATTATCCATGTTGTGGGTGTGGTGAGGATAGACCACCTGCAGAGGGCTATGAACTTAAGCAAGACTCAACTAATGACCATATTAAATATCCGATGTGCGAACAATGTATTAAAGATGGAGTTGAACCTAACTATAAACGCATAGCTTTAATGTATGCTACTCAATGTATTAATATGGACAGGACCTACAATCATCTTATAGGTGATTAAGATGACAATTACTCTATATGAAATAGCTCGTCCTTACTTGGAGCGGATAAAGGAATGGCATTATGAACGGTATGGATATAGAATACACACAAATCAAACTGTAATGTTCTCATATTCTACTCTGTCTGAAATATCTAATGCTGTCATAAAGGACACAGAGTATGCCAAATCGATTAGAATGGCCACGTTTGCAGTTCATGGTATCAATCAGAAATTCAAAGGCATTATAGCACGTTTATCAAGCGAATCGGCAGAGGATTTAATACACAATAGAACATGGCTTAATACTATCGTGGTAATTTCCAGAGCATTATCATTGCCATCTACCTTTAAGGTATCAAAGATTAAGTATGTAATGAAGGACGAGCATACGCATGATAGAGATAAACATACCAATAAGTATTTGAATTTTATTGAGAATAGTATTAAGGATTATGAGTTAGAATAAACTTTTCATAGTTGAATTAATTCTTTGCTTAGCTATCTCACAATACTCAGAGGATATCTCTATACCAATAGCTTTCCTGCCTAATCTTTTGGATGCTACAAGGGTTGTTCCACTTCCCATA
>JAYEIZ010000250.1:0-1990 GCA_034660355.1 Nanobdellota archaeon | reverse complement strand
CACCGGGCTTACTGCTGTAATGGGTGATTTTGGGGTTGTGGCCACACTTGTTGGGACTAAAATAAAAGCATTAGCATTAGCTCTTAAGGGTTTGGTGTTATCCAATCCATACCTGGCTGCTTTAACGGCTGCTTTAGTAGTGGCTGCCGCAGCTTTTGATTTGTTTTCAACTTCTGCTGTTGAAGCAGCAGAAGCGTCTGACGAAGCGCATAAATCTTTTGCTGAGTTAGACACTAAATTAGGAGTACTGGATAGTTATAAAGATAAAGTAGCTGGGTTATCTAATTCTTCAGATGAATTTAGACAAGAAAATTTAAAATTACGTGATTCTCTTGGAGATGTTATTGCGGAATACGGTGAATTATATACTGAAGCTGTAGCTGCATCAGATAGTATTAACATTATTACTGGAGAAATCACAGATAGTGGTACTGCTATAGCTGCGTATGCTATTGAATTAGAAAAATTAAGAATAGAGAAACTACAACAATCTATTAGTAGTTTAAATACTGCATTAAAAGAAACCACAGGAAATATAGAACGGGCGAGTGGATCTTTTAATCGCATGTGGAATGCGATTAAAAATGTGGTGTCATGGCTAGGTAAATTACCCGCTGCTTTTTTAGCATTTTTACTTCCAGGAGTATCAGGCACAGAAGCGTTAACAGAAGCATTGGATGAGTTAATTAGTAAATCGTCGGACGCTGGAAACGCCTCAGAATTAGGCAAAGCATTTCTTGATGCTATTGAACATGGGAATGTTAGTATTGAGAAAATGAGAGAAATGAAAGCTCAATTAGAGGAGATCGGAACGCGTGTTGACCTACCTAAAAATATTGAATTAGCAATAACCAAGTTTGACGAACTCGGAACTCAAGTTGATACTATTTTAACAGATATGATTCAAAAAGAGGGTTTTGATTTTCAATTAATGACTGATGAAGAAGTTGCGATAGCTTTAGATAATCTTGGTTATATGGAAAATAAAACTGAGTTATTTACAAAAACGGTACAGCTTCGTGTCACTGAAATTAAGGAATCTTTTCGTTCTCTTACTAAATCATGGCGAGAAGATTTAAAAAGTGAACAATTTCAATTAAAAGATCTATTAAGTGCAGAAGGATATACAGAAATACTTAACTCAGCTATTGGAGATGTCGGTGTATTCGTAAATGCTATCACAACGGCAAATGAAGATGAGATTGCTGGGCATTTAAAAGCAAAACAAGCTTTATTAGATAAACAGGACGTTGCTAGAGCAGTTTTTGCCGCATCTGCAAAATCAGCTGAAGATACAACTAAATTAGTTATATTAGAAAAACAGTATGCTGAAGAAGCAGCACAGATACATGCTGATTTATTTAAAAATGAAGCCGTCTATCAACAAAAGAGATTAATGGATGTTGCAAATACGGCTAATGCTGAGATTAAAGCTCTTGAGATAAAATATAAAGGAGTTGTAAATGGTGAGAAAAAGATAGCTTCTGAAACGGTTCGCATTAAAAGAAAACTAGCTCAAGAGGTTGCCTCGATTACGGCTCTTACGTATACACCTAAAGAAGCTATGATTCAATTTAAGTTAGATTCTGAAGAACGTAAAAAAGCACATACTCAAACTTTATTCGATATTAGTATGGCAGAAGCGAAAGGTGTGATTGATCATGAACAGGCAGAACAACAAAAATTAGATGCGACATTAGATTCTTTAGCGGAGCAAGCTCGTGCGTCAAAGAAAATTGCGGAAGACATGGCTATACATGCTCCTGGATCAGCGGCCACTGCTGAAAAACAGCGTATTGCTGATGCAGAGAAATATCAAGCAGCTAAATTAAAAAAAGTAGAACATTACAATAAAGAATATTTACGTCTTACAAAAAAACTTGCTGATGATGTAAAGAAAGTAGAAGACGAAGGTGCGAAAAATACTAAGACAGTTACTGATTTTAAGATTGCTGCTGGTGAGGCTGATATAGCTGCTGAAGAAGAGTAC
>JAYEIZ010000249.1:0-2002 GCA_034660355.1 Nanobdellota archaeon | reverse complement strand
TGGAGTGTAGATAAAAAGATGTTTGGGGGGAATGTCAGGCAAAAAAGAGAAGATAGGATCAATACTGCTTTGTTTTGCAGAGCAATATGGCATAACCTATTCAGGCTTTAATCCTGTCCCAGAATCTAAATTACCTATGTTTATTTAGGATAAGAATGAAAGAAATCTGTTAGAGCATCATAAAGATCATTAACGTCAGCAGCTAATTTATCTTCTATTTTGTTCATGTAGAATTTGTGAACAAACTTATCTGCAAGAGCTCTTATGAAGTAATATATGGATTTTTGCTGCCATCTACCTTCAATGTCTGTTTCCAGGATTCCATCAAAAATTATTAGGACTTTACCTTTGCTTAGGTTTCTTTTTTTGGTTTTCTTTTTAGGCTTAAAGTCTTTTACGTCCTTTAATATAACCCTGATCCTTACAAGCGATCGAGCGTATTCTGTTACATTTTCCCATATCTCTAGAAACCATTCAATATTCTTGCCGTTAGGCTCAACATGCTCTGATTTATTCTTTATTTCTTTTTCTTTACCTTTTGATTGTATCCAATCTTCTACTTTTTGATAGAACTCTATTACATTAAAAGGCCCATCATAATTTAACCGCATCCCGTCTATTACGAATTTCTTCTCAACCATCTTTATTAACCTTAAAAGTGGGGTGTTTTTGAAACTACATTATAATGCCTATTTGTATTTAGGAATTTCTCTATCTCATTGTAGAGGTTATGTAAGTCGTTTGTTAGTCTATGTTCAAACCTTTCAGTATATGCTTTGTTTATGAATTTGTCAAATAATGTTCTAAAGAATATGAATAAGGGCTTATCGTCCCATCTGTTTCCATAATCATGCTCTAAGTAGCCATCAAAGTTGATTATAACCCTGCCTTGATCCACTTTTATTGGTTTTTTGTCTTTTGTTATTTCTACTTTCTTTAGTTTTTCGAATAATATCCTTATTTTGAAGATATATTTGTTGTAATCTGTTATTTTCTTCCAGGGAGAGATTTCGTACTCTATATACTTACCATCAGGCATGTTCTGTTCGTGATTTTTGTCCTCTTTTTTTTGAAACCCTCTTTCGCTGAACCAGTGATTGATGAGCCTAAATAACCCTTTCACATCTAATACTCCGCTATAATCCAGCTTCAGATGATCCACTATTATTCTTAAGTCAGACATTTTTTTCTAAAATCTCTTATGAACTCCAGAGCCATGGCGGTGCTCGTATTCATCAGATTCCATCTTTAGGCGTTTTTTTACCAAAGCTTGTAGTTCATACATCTCGTATCTTATTTTTGGCATCCATCCTTGGGTAAAATTCCTTCTTATAACATATTTATTGTAAAAATCCCTTATTTTGGAGTAAAATGACTTCTCAGCAAACCTTTTTTCCCAGTCACTTTCAATGTTAGCTTTAATTTCAATCCATATCCTCCCTTTGGTAAACATCTTTTTGGTGCCTTCAGGGGTTACTACTTCAACATCATGTGCGTCATAGGTATGAATGTAAACATTATATTTGAATTTTATATAATCTGTTTCCTTCCTATCAGCAGCCCATACATACTGCCTTTCTACTCCAAATGGGGAGGGGTGCTTGTGTTTGTAAACTGACTCGTGAAATTTATATTTTCTTTGCCTGAACCAATTAGCTATTGTTTCATATAAGTCCTGCATATCCCAAACGCCTTTGTGGCGTATGTAGCTTACTGGCTCTGCTGCTTCTTCCCATGAACCTTCTGCCATATTCTATTTCTTAAATTATACGTATATAAAGGTTTTGATTAAATTGAAGTGAGCAGAAAAGCTTTTATAGCCTTGCTTTCTCCTCTTGTGATTATGCGGGTGTAACTCAGCCTGGTTAGAGTGCTACGCTCATATGTTTGAGCGATGATCCCTTGGGAGATGATTAAGCTTAACTAGGATACGTAGAGCAATCAAAGATAAATCTTATTGCATGGAAAAGTCGTGATTTCAAATATCGCCACCCGCATTTTT
>JAYEIZ010000248.1:0-2008 GCA_034660355.1 Nanobdellota archaeon | reverse complement strand
TTAAAGCATTTGCTCTTAAAGTTGATAGAGCATTAAAGATAGTTGCTGAATTAATTGCAGTTGTACCATCTCCTAATGTAGTTGAAAAGCCATCAAACAAAGCTGTTAAGTCTTGGTCTTGTTTTCTAGCTAGTGCTTCTCCAAACAATTTACCAATGTCTCCAGCAACATTTCTAGGTGCTGAGTTTCTTGCTAAGTCAGTTAGAGTAGTCATAACACCAACTTCAGATGCAGTAATAGTTACTGAACTTGGGTCAATTGCTGTGTTAGATAAGTCAGTTGCTTCTGCTACTGCTGATGCTGATACTTGAGCATAAACAGGAACTTCAACTGCTTTACCACCACCAGTGATCGCATAGTTTTTAACTAAGTTTCTCATGATGGATTTTTCAGAAGCTACGAATTGTGCTTCTGCTACTATCTCTGTGTATAGTTCCGATAGCGTAGAACTTGTGCTTTCGTTTGCCATTTTATTATCCTATTAAGGTTATTTTGTTAAATTAATCTCAACAGCACCTGAATCTCGTTTCTTCCTATATTCTGCATAGGCTTTACGATCTTCTGGCTTTGTTAAGTCCAAGTCCTGTAGGTTAAAAGGTTTAACAGTTTTACCACCAATAGCACTCTGGCTTCCTGAACCAGACAACGACCCTTGACGGAAATGTGGGTTGCTATCTAAAAACTCCTTAACTCGATCTTCAATTGTAAGTAGTTCTCCTTTTGCGTTATATCGTACATTAGAATTATTATCAACTACTTCTATTCTACCATCATCTGTGTACTTAACTTCATCTTTTAGTAAAGCAACAACTTGTGCTGGGCTAATAGCTTTATTTGAAGACGCAACAGATAGTATTGAATTATCTACTTTTTCTTTTTTGATTTGATTTTTATATCTTAAAAGTTCTTGTTCTTTTTCAGATAATCTTTCTTGCATAATCTTTTCCAAGTCTTGTTTAGTCTTAGCTTCTTCTAATTGTTTTTGTTTTAAGATTTCAGCTTTTTGCTTTTCTTCTTCTTGAAGTTTTTTCTCATATTTATTTTTTTCAGCTTCAAGTCTTGTTTTGATTATGTTGTCTAATTGTTCTTGAGTGAAAGTATTTTGTTTTGTTTCTTCTACTTTTACTTCTTCTTTTGGTGTTTCTGTTGCTTGTACTTCTGGTGCAACATTTGTTTGTTCTTCGGACATTTGTTCTCCTATAGTTATATTATTAGTTCGCCTTTACTGTCATACCAATCAGGATTGACATAAGACCATTGATGCCGACAATTATAACCACCTCGAACAACTAAAGGATTTCCAGATTTTTTACCTTTCCAACTTCTACTTGTCCAAAGTGAATTGACTTCATCAATTGTGAAAAGTCCACTTTTCCTCTTATCATATACCCCATTAATTATATTTCTGCAATGATCTCTAGTGGTAGGTATTACATCTCCATAATATTTAACAAAAGTTAAACCAGCGTCTTTTGATTTATTAAAGTTTAAGGTTGCATCAAAATCTCTAAGTGAATCGTTTAGTATTTGACCAGCATATCTTTTCATATTTTCTCCAGCACGATCTCTTGCAAACTTAGATTGTAGAGTTTGTATAGACTTATCAACTAGTGCTTGTTTAGACTCATCAAACTTATTTTCATTTATATAATTAATTAATCTTTGTATTTCTGGGTCATCTGAACTAGCATAGATGCCATTTATTGTTTGTCTAAGTTCTTTTTCTAATACTGCAAACTCGCTACCAACTAATGTATTTTGATAAACCTTTTCTGATAATCGCCTTGTGAATGTATTTGATACATCTTTAAATTGTGTAAAATATTGTTGCTTTAGATTTTGTACTAATGCTAGATCGCCTTTAGTTAGTTCTTGAAACTCTACAGGAATATTACCAATCCTTTTAAATGCTTTTTCTATTCGTTTAGCTTGTTTATTAAAACCCTCTCTAACAACTGTATCTGACCATTTTAAATATTCTTTTTCTAGGATAGCTTTTATCTTTGGC
>JAYEIZ010000247.1:0-8968 GCA_034660355.1 Nanobdellota archaeon | reverse complement strand
CAAATCTCTAAAAATAGATCAAAATGGCACAAAGGAATAAAATATAGTGGATATGTAGGTTTTGCTGCACTCTCTGGGTGGGTTATTGGGTGGGGTTACCAACTCCTTAGCAGTCCTGAACTAGATAATGCAACCAAACATCTCTATTTCTCTTATCTTATGAACGGTTCCATAAAGGGGTTTGCTAGCATAATTGCCACAGATTTTTTTTGCCTATTTAATGCAATTGGTGATGGTATTACAACCTTAATTGACGTAAAAAAGATAGACAAAATAAAAACCTATGATGAATTCATTGAAGGAGATGAACAAGGATGGCCAAGATATAACAATTTCCCTACTCGATTTAATGACCCACTCATTACTATAGAAGGAGATAAAAAAGAAAAACCTTATCTTAAATTGAAGAAAGTTCTGCCTGAGCTTGAAGCCAAACTAAGAAAAGAAATATCTTTTATCGATAAATCCCAAAAAGGGGTTTTTGAAAAACTACAGCCATATGAACCGGATTTATATGTGGCATATGTTTTTATGAGATTAGCCGGAGCAAAAGACAACAATCTATTTAACTGATTATAAAATAATTAATTTCCAATATTTTCAACCCGATAACAAACAGTAACCCTATAAACATTCTTACTGGTTAATCTGTGCTTTGTATGGAGTTTTCTTGAAGTCTTTAGTTCTCCTTTGAAGGATTTCTTCAGTTTCTTTCCTAACGCCATAAGAAATTTATTAGAAGAAACGTATAAGTCAATTCCAGTCTTTAGCTTTACTTGCTTAGCTACCCAAACTTTCTCGTTTTTCTTAAGCTGGTTGGCGATGAAGTTGATAACTTCTTCATTCGGGTTTCTTAATTGTAATATTCCCTGAAAATATTGTGGGCTTTTGTCGTGAGTTTCCATGTTATTAACTAAAACCGATAAGTTTTTAATGGTTTCCAATATTTTCTGATAGAATATGGTCAAAAAGAAATCTAAGAAATCGAAACTTATGTGGAAAAAGATATGGTGGTTTATCTGGGAAGATGACAGCATATGGTCTTGGGTAGTTAATATTGTTTTAGCATTTGTTCTGATAAAATTTATAGTTTATCCTGGATTGGGCTTTTTATTGAGTACTACCTTCCCTATAGTTGCGGTTGTTTCGAGTTCTATGGAACATGACCAAGGTTTTGAAGAATGGTGGGGTACGGAAAGAGCGTGGTATCTGAATTATAACATAACTAAAGACAATTTTATTAATTTTGATTTTAATGACGGTTTTGATAAAGGAGATATTATGATATTGTACGGTACAGATGCAGAAGATATAGAAGTAGGAGATGTAATTGTTTTCAGAAGTATGCGGCCAGATCCTATAATACATAGAGTTGTTAGAGTATGGGAATCTAATGGCCAATCTTATTATCAGACAAAGGGAGATCATAATCCTGACTCTATAAAATCCATAAAATTAGATGAAACGAGGATTAATGAACAACAGCTTTTAGGAAGGGCTGTTGTAAGAGTTCCATTACTAGGGTACATAAAGATATGGTTTGTTGAATTGATAAACTTGTTTATGAGGTAAAAAAATGTTTTGTCCTAAATGCGGTTCGATATTAATGCCAAAAAAAGAAGGAAGTAAGACAGTTTCAGTCTGCTCATGCGGCTACAAATCTAGCGATAGCGAAGCAGGAAAGATAAAAGAAGAAGTTAAAGATAAGTCTTCTAAGGTTGAGGTTGTTGAAAAGAACCGTGAGCTGGATGCTTTGCCATCAATAGATGCAGAATGTCCTAAATGCGGGCATAAAAGGGCTAAATACTGGCTTATGCAGACAAGAGCGGGTGATGAGCCTGAGACTAAGTTTCTTAAATGTGAGAAGTGTAAACATACATGGCGAGATTATAATTAATGAGCAATTCTGAAATTTCTTGCTACTTGGACCATATTTTCAAAGTTTTGTTTTGAAAGAGGTTTAGTTATGTATTCAATCTGAGGGTATTGTTCTGCAAGCTTTTTAGCTGCATTAATGACCTCATCAGGTCCTCCACCAGTTACAAAATAGATTGGAGTAACAGCACCTTCATCTTCAAGAACCTTATTGGCAATATCTACTCCGGTGGCATCACCTGAATTATAACCTCCAGTTATAAGATCTGTTATCACAAGATCAAATTTATCTTCTCCTGATTTTCTACTCTTTTCGAGTTCCACAATGCCTTCTTCGCAATTCCTTTTGCCAGTCATAGCGCAATCTAAACTGCCTAAAACAAGGCCATAACCAGCTCGAAGAGCACCATCATCTTCTATAACAAGAGCTCTTAATCTTTTTTGAGTCATTTTAAAAGAATTATTTTATTAAAGTTTCAAACATCTGACTTAAAGCAGATGTAAAGAATTCTGATCTTACCCATACAGCTGAGTCATGAGCTTTATCAACACTGCCATCGTTTGACATAAATAACAATTGATCGTGATCTACGATAACAAATCTTCCGTTAACGTCTTTGTTTTTTAGTTCAACTACATCTTTAACCTTTCTAGAAATCTTTTCATCTACAGGAGCTATCATACTAACTTTTACCCCTCTCCTTGTTACCTTTCTAAAGATTTTATGTAGTAGATTTACTTTTCTTGCAAAGCCGTCTGAGGTTGTAACAACTAAAACTGATTTTTCAGCCTTATCTACCATGTGTTTAAGGAAATAATTAACATTTTCTCTTCCAATAATAGAATTGGATAGTTCGCTGCCATTTACTTTCTCAATACCTGTTTTGTGTAGTAGGTCAAGCTCTTTGAATATGTCTGTCCCTTTTATGTCTTCAACCATCTTTAGGCTTAAGTCAGTGTCTTCTTTTATGTCTTTTTTGACCCTTTCAATTATCTCTTCTGGTGGAATAGCTATATACTTTATTGGCTTTCCAATCTTCATTATAATAAATCCTTTTTTATCTAAAGATTCAAGAACGTCATAGCACCTAGACCTAGGTACGCCGCTTAAGTCTGCTAATTCGCCAGCAGTAGCAATCCCCTTTGAAAGCAAAACAGACCATATCTTTACTTCGTAGATGTTCAGCCCCAGATCCTGCTTTAACTTAACTAAAATTTCTTGTTTAAGCACCATTCTAAAGTTTAGAATAGTTTACTTGTTTATAAACCTTTCTATTTTGTCTTCACTTTAGAGTAGCACTATTTTCTTTTTAGAATGAAAATAGCTGCTAAAGCGACAACTGCCATTATAAGAATTCCTAAGATTACTGACAATGATAGTAGTAGAGTATTGTTTTTTTGTTCTTCTACAGGAATCTCCTCAGAAGTTACTTGATATTCTTTTGAAGTTATTATCAGTTCTGTATCTCCTACTTGAGAAGAGGGTTCTTTTGATCCTGTCTTAACAACAGTTTGACACCCTCTAACAATTAAATCAACTTTCTCTGATTCAACAAGAGAAGCGTATCTTGCAGTTATTTCTATTGAGTAATCTGTATTCTCTATGTTAGTAGGTAATGTAAAGTCAAACTTCTTTTGATAGCTGCTGGAAGGAGTGTATGGAGCGTCATCTAACCTTACAACTTCGCTTATCTCTAAGTTTAATTCTTCATTCTTTATTTGCAGATTGATAGTTTCATCACTTGCTCCTATGTTAAGTAAGGATAAATCGAGTATAGCTTCGGTTCCGCATATATAATCATCTTTATCTAATTCAGCTTTTATTATATTAACCTTATGTACTTCTTTTTTTACCTCTAAATCATATGTAATTTCAGTATTATACCTAATGCCTGCGTCGTCTCTTGCTTTAATCTCTATTTTTAGAAGCCTATCTTTATTTTCAACATCTAAAGGAATTTGGAATTCTAAGGTTTTAGTCTCTTTTTTATCTGCTAATATATCAAATTCACTTAGCTCTTCAACAATATCACTCCCATCATTTATCTCTTCTATTGTTCCTTCAATAGAAATGTCTGTAACATCAATATTAGTTGTTGTAAAGTATAAGTTCTCTAGTTCAAAGTTAATTTTGACTTCAGAGCCAGGAGACACTTCTCTTATTTTTCCTCCACTCCCTCTAGCTCTCCTTTCTTTTTCTCCGTCAACATAAACACCTGATACATTTACTTTAAACATTTCTGGTTCAGCCCCCCATCCACCAAATGCAAGACCTACTACATCATCGTCTTTCGTGCAGTAATGGCCTACTGTTGAATCTGGATCCTTATTCCAACATCCCCCATCTGCATCGAATGCTACAGGAAGATGCAACCACTCGTTATTTGTGACTAGATTAAGATTCCATGTGTCTGTACCCCAACAAACGTCTGGATCATTTCCAATATCGTCTATGCTACATAAGCCATGTCCCAAGTTCATCCCTGCAAAAGCATTATATCCAAAATCCTTCCATTCTAGTCTCCAGCTAAGTTCATTTAAGAGCTCATAGCCATTTTTGCCTTCATCAATATCTATGCATTTACTATCTGGTTTTTCTTCTTGATCGCCATAATCAACAACAACACAGACTTCTGCTGCACTAACTAATTGAATTATAAGAATAAGAGATATCCACCAAATTAATATGTTTCTCATTGTTTTTCACCTATATTATTTTTGGTAAATTCAAACATTATAACATCACCATCGTGAATGACATACCTTTTTACTCCATAGTTGGTTGTTTTGTTGTTGACGTGAAGCAACCACATGTAGTTGCCATCTGCACATACATCGTCGATACACTCAATGTAGTTATCATTTAAAAATGTATCTACTCTATGGTTGTACTTAAGTATGCCTAAGGGGGTACCACCTGTAAACTTAAATCTTTCGGTTTTTTCCTGTCCTAAAGCCTTAATAATCAATGTTGCGGTGCCTTGGCTGCTCTGCTGTTTTCCCACCAGGTAATAACCTGTTGAGCTTACCACTACTATTAAGCTTACTAACAATACTATTACAAATATCCACTTCGTTGAATTTTCCTTTTTCATATGTAAATTTCCTCGCAAATGGCAAGAATAGTGAAAATGCTGCATTAGAGATTAGATGAATGATTAAGAAAGGCAATCCAGATAGGAACAAAGCAAATATGCTATAAGGGAAAAATAATGTCCAACCCACATTAAGGGTAACTTCGAACAATAATGTTGCTGTTACTCCTATTAGCAAAACAGGAATAATTGAGCTTAACCAAAATGCGAAATAATTCTTTTTTGGCCTGATGTTTCTTATAAATCCACCTAAGAAGCCCGCCATACCCCACCCTAACATCTGGAAGATTGTCCATGGGCCCTGGCCGCCAAACATGATAAAATTTGATAAATAACCTGCTGCAGCTCCTGTTATAAAACCTTTTTTCTTTCCAAAAAGCCAGCCTGCAAGTATTGCAAAGAAGGTTATAGGCTCTGCGCTAGGGATGGGCTGCATTACAGACCTTAATGCTGCCCCACCACCTATAAATCCTGCAATAATTAACCATTCCTTTAATCTTAATAGTTGTAATTGTTTTTGGACGGCATGCAGAGCTACTTTTTGAGATGAAGAAAACTTATTCTTAGTTTCTTGCTTTTGTTCTGTTTTTTTCTTCTTTTTTAGCAATAGTTTTTGTGCCATGTTAAGATAGAAAATACTCTATTACTTAAAAAATATATCCTTAAGCTGCTAGTAAAGACTCTAATTTTATTCCAGTATCTTTTTCAGCCTGGGGATAATTTGGCTTTATTTCTGCTTCTTGAGTAGGCTCGTCATATCTTGCTAGATCGTTCTTATAAACAATCTCGATTGTGTCTCCTTTATGAAGTTCATAATCCCATAATGAACCTGTACCGTTTTTTGGCTCTTCACCATTGATTAAGACTATTATACCATTTAGTTTCATGCCATGTTTATCTTTATCCCCTAATAATTTCTTGGCTTCAGTATGGTACTCTGCTATAGTTTCAAGATAGAGGCATGATTTCAATTCATCATATTTCTCATCCCAATATACACCTTGCCTCTCCCTCCCTGTCTCTGTATCGATGAATTGGAAATCTTTCCAAACAATTGAGCCTTCGACATTTTTATCTAAGTAAGCATATAAGGTATTGTTTCGCAAATTATACTCAACTACTTCCCCTGTATTTGTATTCATAGCTTCTATTGTATGTTTACCCTCATCTATCTCTTCAACTATCAATTTTTCAGCAAGCTTAAATCCTTTCTGAACTTCTCCATCTCTGATGTAGTCCTTAAGTTTAAACTTTTCTTCTTGTTCTGGTGTGAAGTCTACGTGATGGAATATATCATAAAGATCTCCTTTACATGAATATCCGTTTTCTCTCTCTTTTATGTATTTTCTTGCTTTCTGTATGTTTTTTATTGGTTCAGCATAACATTCGGATAGGGATTTATACTCTTTCTCACTTAAGCTTGGATTTTTTAATGTGTTTTCCAACCATCCTATAATCTCTGCAAAGCATTCTGATGAATCTGAGCAGTTCTTACTTTTTGTTGTTTTTTCAGGCTTGTATTGAAGTTCTTCTGGTTTATTAGAATTTGATTCTTCATTGCTTTCTTTTTTTAATAGATTTGATGCAAGCCCTACTAATCCTGCAAATGCTCCTATGCCAACTAAAGATGCTGTAAGTGCTAAATCAGTCATAGAAGAATCAGTATACTCTTCTGCTTTGCCTTCTTCTTTTGATTCGTTCTCTTCATAAGCTGAAGATTCTGTATTACTTGCATCATATGCTTCTGATTCAATATTCTCTTTAGGTAGTGCTTGTTCTTTTGTTTTTAGTTCTTCTTCAACTACATCTCCAAGTTCTTCTATCTCTCCTCCTAAGCTGTATTCTTCAGATGATGGTTCATCTTCTAATTCATTTTGAAGCTCTAAATCATATTCTGATTCGATGTCAGATATTCCTAGAGGATTAGAATAAACTGAACTATCATCGTAGGAAGTATGTGCCTGTATTTTTTGAGGTAATGAGAAAGAAAAATTATTGTAATTATTGCTTACTAATGTGTCTAAAGTAGTTCCAAAGTGTGGCGTAGGCTCAGAATTTGCAAATGTGCTTCTTACTTCAGGAATGTTTCTTTGGTAAGTTCTGTTTTCAGGTTGATAAACAACACCTTGATTACTTTCTTTATCTATAGGTGAGGTATTCGCAGTATATTGCTCGTCCTGAGAGATGTTAGATTCGAGATTCAAGATAGGTTTATAGCTTTGGTGACTTAGTCTTTTCTCTACATGCTCTTTTACAATATCATCATCAAAACCTATGTTTGAAGGTAGCCTAGAATAGTCATCACCTAATCTTTGAGGGGTGTTGATATCTCCTTTAAAAGAGAAATCTAGTTTTGGAAGCTCGAAATAGGCAATAGTTGTTTGATGATTAGTATTAGGTTCTATGTTATGTTCTAATCTATATTGAATCTGTTCTAATTCTGGAAGTTCTAAATGGGAAGTAGTATGGTGTTCTTCAGCTTTCGAAGTAGTTTTTTGAAGAGGTAGATCTATCTTAGCAATTGGATTCTGAGGAGTTTCATAATCCTGAGCTTGATTTACTTGTGAGATTAGTTCACTATATTTTAATTCTGTAAACTCAAATTGAGGTTTTATGCTAGTGTCTTGAATATCAGAAGATTGTTCCCCTATTTTATAGGAAATATCTTGTTTTGTTTCATCTTGAACTTTTATTGCTGGTTCTGAGACTAAATCGTCTCTTGAAATAGTATCATTAAGATATTCAGTAATTGGTATGCTTCTTGATTCTTCTTTTGTTTCTTTTTGAGTTATTATGTTATTCTCATTCTGTGATGTTGGATGTAGTTCTGGTAAAGAAAACTCCAATAATTGGTATGTTGTAGGTTGAAATAAAGAATCTTTTGAAGGGATCTCTAGGTTCACAGGTTCAATATTACTGTACTCAGCAACATCAGTCTTGTAGAGATCAGTTTTATTTATCTCTGAAACAAGAGGGTATGTTTCTTCTTTTCCTTGTATCGGGTGTAATTCAACACTTTCTTGGTGTGAGAAATATGATTGTTGTTGAGGAGCAGGGATTCTTAAGTTATAAGAGAATCCATTCTCTGTTGAATGTGCATTACTAAGTTGAGTTTGAGTGCTTTGGTATTCTTCATCAATTGCGTAATTAGAATTATTATTTGTAGCTAAGTATGATGAATAGAAAAGAATGTTGTGGGAGTATTCTGCTATTAGTGATTGTCTTGTCAATGAAATGTCTTGTTCTTGAAATTGAGGCATATTAGTATGGCTTGTAGAATGCCTGCCTGAATCAATGAATAAATATGAACTAGAAGGCAATTGTTGGTTTGAGTTTTTTGTTATAATATCCCCATAATATGCTTTTCCTGCTATTCCCTCTGGAACACCAATTAAATCTGAGAGTTCTCCTGTTTCTTTTGGATATTCAAAAGTAGCTGGCTCTTCTTCTTTTGTAGATTCGTCTATAATCGGTTTAATTGGGCCTTGTCCGCCTTCTGAAGAAGATCCTAATACTGGCGGCCTAATTAAAGATGTAACTTGGTTTTGAGTTAAGTTAGGTCTTATTGAACCTACTGGTAAGGTTGCTAACACATTATCCCTCTTATTCTTTTAGAGAAGTCCGACTGACGACTCCACGATCCATATAATCTCGAGTAAGTATTCCGACTTTACGGCTGCGGGTCAGTGTTGGGAAAACCAACTTTCCTTAACTCGATAAAAATAATTGATGTATAACTTATATAAAAAGTTTATTAATTCCATTATTTAGTGACATGCTATTCTTTAACATATTTAGAAGATTTTTACAACAATAACGGCTGCAGACGGTCTTTCTTCGAAAGTCCTACCGACCACCCCGTAAGGGGCGCCCCAATGTCGTTAAGTTAAGGATTTTCTCGTCTATATTTATCTAACTCCTTTAGATTACTTAATAATTTCTGTGCCGTTCCAATATACCTTATATTCTTTGTAACATACTTGCCCCTTACCTTAACC
>JAYEIZ010000246.1:0-9019 GCA_034660355.1 Nanobdellota archaeon | reverse complement strand
GGTCCCTGAAGTTGAGAAGAATAATCTATAATTATTGCAGGCCTCATGAGCAATTAAACGGCTTAACGCCTGCTGAAAGGGCAGGTATTGAATTAGGCCTAGGAAGGAATAAGCTATGGAGTTTGATTAAACTCTTTCACGCAAATTGGATTTTTGGGAGACTTTACTCCTTATTTACCCTGATTATCAAAGATAATCAGAAAATCAATATTAACTAAACGGTACGAAAAACGTGAGCTGTTAAGTTAGCGAGACCTGAAGCTATAGTGAGTTGTCAACTTAATGACACCTAAAGAAGAAAAAAATTAAGAATTTGCCAGAGTTTTTACGATATTTCCAAGAAATGCAAAACTACTATTATAAACTTCATCAAAAACATGATGTTTATCAGTCATAAGTTTAGCAAATATTCGTTTTTGCCACATAACTAACCCCATTCTACGACAATCCTTACTCCATATACTTTTGTCTATGTTATCCAAGCTAGATACTTCAAGATATTTATCAGCTATTGAATTATCTAAGAAAAGAGCACCATGTTGTTTTAATTGTTCTCCAACACCTTCTGAAGGTTCAACTGCTAAAGTAATGGGGTGCAAAAGACCTCTATGTTTACCAGTATAGGTTGCTCTACCTTCTGTAGGATAATTATTTACTGTATCTGTATAAAAATCAAAAACCGTACTAAAAAGACAATATCCGAAACCACCTCCATTCAATAATCCAGTTACTCTATCTTGCCTAACAACTTTTGTATCTTGAATAACTCTGAGAAAGTGTAGGAGATTTTTAGTTGAATAATATCCGAAATTTGGTTGACTAAACTTACCCACATTTATTATCTTAATAACGATAAACTTATTTTTACATTTTGAGATTATATTACAAATCTGATTTATTGAGTTAGTGTCTTTAAACAAATCAGCATCAATAACACAGTAAAATGCAGAAGTATCACCATAAAGGTGGTAGCTTAGTTTATTTGTTTCATCAAGATACTGAAGAAATTTTAGTTTCTCTGTTACATTAAATCCTCTTTTGATGTATGGTACTGATGGAAGGAAAAAATCTGCGTTTCTTTCCTCAATTTCTTTCTCATGAGTCCATGATATAAAGCCAACAATATCTCTTTTACGAGTTTTTTCATCTTGATAAAAGAGGTTAAACCAAAAGGCATAGTATAATGAATCATCTCTTCTTTCTATTTGTTTTCTATTGAGTCCTTTTATAATTTTTCTTGCCTTGAGATGACGCAATAAATAAGGTGGAACTTTTGATAAAATATCAAAAGAGGTATTGGTTCTATCTCCTATCCTTAAAAATTCACTATTTGGCTCAACAATTTTTAATTTAGTTTTATCTAGATAATCCAACATAAATGAATAATTTTTTTTATCTGTAATGCTTCTTTTTGATTTCTTACTAGAAAATATTGAGCGGATTTTATCATGCTCATTTAACAAATAAGCTATAGCACCAACATACTCTTTATTTCCTTCCTTTTTCATTTCTTCAGAGATAAAATCTGGGCTTAAGACTTCAGTCAATATATCAAAATCGACAGAATTGTTAGGCATAGAAACCATAAACTTTTTGAAAATTGTCTTGGTACCTACTTCGATAATTTCTTGTTCTTGCTGTTTTTGCAAGTACTTAACATTTGTTTCTTTGTCTTCCATTTTTAGACCTCCTTGTTTAATCTATTAACTAAATTTTTAAATATTTTAAATTCCTCTTTTTTAATCATAAAACTACCACCAGAAATACCACTATTTCCTTCTTCTTCTATAAATATAAATTCACCATAATTATTATTAATAAAAGTGCCCTTAAAGGCACGAGTATCCTCAATAATCTCCCTCGCAGTTTTGTCTGGATAAATAGCACTACCATTTGGAAAATATACGTTTGTATTTCCTAACTTTCGTTTAAATCCTTCTCTTGCTGACATTAATCTTTCCAAATGTTTAATTATCGTAGGTCTAGTAAATGGGGTTTTTTTTTCCACAACAGAAATTGTTATACCATTTTTATTTCTTTTGAGTATATTTTTCAACATATCAAAAACATACTTCTCTTGTTTGTGTGGTGGCAAACCCAAATAATCTTTTTTATCCATTATTTCTGGAAATTCAAATTCCATTTTTTTCACCTTTGTTTATTATCTATTTAATAGATGTATTATATACTTATATTTAAATCTTTCGATAGTTATCTATAATTAATATCCTATCCTACTAGTCTATGGAACACACCTAAGACACGACATTCTAATCAACCCCAACCACCTATTCTGTCCTAAATCCATCTTTAGATTAGCTAACTCACAAGGAACTATTCCTGTAGTTGTATGGGCTTCAATAAAGTTATGCTGTAAGATAATCCCTGCCATTAAGATAGGGGCAGACCAAAGAGCTTTCAATCCACGAAAATCATAAACCCTATCTTTAACTTTCATAAAAACAGTTTCAATCCTAACATTATGCTTTCTTGTTTTCTGAACATTATTTATTATATGTCTTGGTTGTTCTATCCTCTTTCCTTTGTTTGAATAAAATACCTCTTTGAAAGCTTTAGGATACAAACCTAAAGCATCTGTCTGAATATACTTAGGTAGTGTCTTAGATTTCCTTATCCTTTTCATAAATTCAATTCCATCATCCATATTTTGCTTATTTGGGCTGTATAATGTTGCGTTGATGTATCTAGTGTCCCAATCTACAGAACACCAGAAAATATCGTTCTTGTCTTTCTCTCTGTCTATCTCTGTTTCGTCTGCGTATATCTTTCCTGATAATTGTGGGTTTAATGTATCGACATATTTTTGAACTTTAAGGACATATTTTCTACACCAATCTAAGACAGTTACATGGCTAGAATTGTGGGCTAAATGCCTTCTAAAGTGGTTTCTTACCTTTCTACTGCTGAGGTTAGAGAAATATAAGTCAATAGCAGATGTTATCTTAGCTTCGCTGTTTCTCATCCTATAAAATCCATCATCATTAGTAAATTTTCTATTACATTCTAAGCATTTATAGACTTGAATTTTCCCTCTATTCTCGGTCTTTCTAAAGCCTTTTTTTATATACTGGGTCTTTCCACAATGGACACATTTTATCTTTCCCATAGTAAATTAATAGGTACCGAAAGTATATAAATACTTCGGTACCGAAAACACAATATCATAACATATATAATGGGGTACCGAAAAGTTTATAAAGGAGTAGGTACCTATTATCTGCTATGTACTTACAAAAACAGCTTTCTAAGAAGATAGGCGATAAGGAGTATGCAAAATATGTGATAGTAGTACCACCCAAATTGATTGAAAAGTTGAAATGGAAAGGTGGTGATGAATTGGAAGCAGAAGTTAAAAAGGATAAATTAGTTATTGAGAAGGATTAGAATGGAAACAAATAGTATTTACTGTGGTGATTGTCTAGAAGTTATGAAACATTTAAAAGATAACACTATAGATTTAATATATCTTGACCCACCATTTTTCTCAAGAAAAGACTATGAAAATTTTTGGATTAAGGATAAAGTAACAAGATTCAAATTTTCAGATAAAGATTGGGAAAAATTAAGAAAATCAATTAAACCCAATATTTTGGAACAATATGAAGATATTGAGAAAAGATGGAAGGGAGGACATAAAGGAATTTATGTTTATATTGCATATATGAGAGAAAGATTAGAACAATGTTGGAGAGTTTTAAAACCTACAGGTAGTATTTATCTTCATTGTGATTGGCATGCTGGACATTATCTTAAAGTTATGATGGATGAAATTTTTGGTTACTCTAATTTTAAAAATGAAATCATATGGCAAAGAACAGGTGCCCATAACGACCCTAATAGATTTGGTTCCATTAGTGATTCAATATTTCTTTATACAAAAAGTGATAAATATACATTTAATCCAATATTTGTTAGCCATACAGATGAACATATTAAAACTCGTTTCAATCAAATTGATAAGCATACAGGAAAGAGATTCTTTGCAGGACCAATTACTGCTCCAGGACATGGACCACCCAGAAAATTTAAGGGAAAATTACTATCTCCACCAAAAAATAGGCATTGGAGTTATACACAAGAGAAAATTGATGAACTCGAAAAAAAGAAAATGATATATTATTCAACAAATGGTATCCCATATCTAAAACAATTTATGGATGATTATTTAAAAAAAGGCAGAAGAGTTCAGTCTATTTGGTGTGATTTATTACCTAGCAAAACTGGAAAAGAAATACAAGGATACCCAACTCAAAAACCTGAAAAACTATTAAATAGAATAATAGAGGCTTCATCCAATCCATCCGATATTGTATTGGACCCTTTTTGTGGATGTGGAACAACGATTGCTGTGGCTAATAAGTTAAATAGGAAATGGATGGGTATTGATATATCACGAACTGCTTGTGATATTATGAAAAAAAGACTAAGTGGGAAGGTAAAAGTAATTGGTGGTGAGAGTGAAAAAGAATTAAGGAAAATGGAACCCCATGAATTTGCTAGATTAATTATTGCAGAAAAATTAAGTGGAACTCCCAATCCAAAGAAATCGGGAGATTTAGGTATAGATGGGTGGGTTGATTTTATGCAAACACCAGTACAAATAAAAAGATGGGAGCATAAAGTTGGAAGGCAAGAAATAGACAAATTCTATAGGGCTATTATCAGAGACCATAAAAAGAAGGGAATAATCGTTGCTTTTGATTTTAGTAAGGATTGTTGGAATGAGATAGAAAAGATAAAAAAAGAGGATAAAATAGAAATAGAATTAAAAACCGTTAAAGAGATTTTCAACCATAATTAGTTGTTCACTAATTATTTCTTCTTATATTTCCCCTACAATCATCACAAAAAGGCTCTTTTGTCTTTAATTCCATAACATCAGACCCACAAATAGAACAAGCTGTCCGCATAAGCTTTTTATTGCCTAGTTTTACCATAAGCATTGGTTCTCTCATAATAAAAGAAGGGTATTTTAAGAATTTTTATAGTTTACGTAAGAAGGTAGGTCTCGTTAACCTAACAGCTCAGAAAAACGTAAGATTTAAATACTAATTACACACTCCAACTATTAAGGATTTCTGAAGAATGGTAGAAGACAAAGATATTCGAAAGACAGGCACTACAACCGTAGCAATGGTTTGCAAAGATGGAGTTGTACTTTGTGCAGATAAAAGAGTAACATCTGGCTACTTAGTTAGCTTTAAAAAATATGAAAAAGTAATGCAAATAACAGACAATATTGCTGTTACAGTAGCAGGAACAGTTTCAGACGTTCAATTATTAACAAAATTACTAAAAGCAGAACTAAAGCTAAAAGATCTAAGGTCTAATAGGGGAGTTACTGTTAAAGAAGCGGTAAACCTACTTTCTTCAATGGTATACAACAATATAAGAAAATTCAGCATAATACCTGGTATATCTCATTTCTTAGTTGGTGGAAAAGACACAGAAGGCATTCATGCTTACGATATTGGAGCAGATGGCAGCGTTACAAAGATTGATGATTATACAAGCTCAGGATCAGGATCAGTAATGGCTTATGGCGTTCTAGAAACATTGTACAAAAAAGACCTGACAGTTGACGAAGGTGTAAAGCTCGGAGCAAAAGCAATAAATGCAGCTGTACAGAGGGACATTGCTTCTGGAAACGGAATAGATATTATATCTATAACAAAAAACGGCGTTAAGAAAGTATTGAGTAAAACTATAGAGATTAAAATAGAGGCTTAATTATAAAGTATTCTTAAGAGTTGATATTATGGGAGAAATAATTAAAGAAATCTTAAAAGAACTACCTAAAGAAAGCGTTAGTGATGTAGCTTTTGAAGGAGCAAATATTGTTCTTTATACAAAAGATAAGGACTTTTTCTTAGATAACAGTGGCTTAATTAAACGAGTAGTAGACAGCATAAAGAAAAGAGTCGAGCTAAGGCCTGATCCTTCCATAACAATGGATATGGAAAAGGCTGAAAAAGAGATAAGAAAGATAATAACAAAAGAAGCAGGCATAGATCAGATATTATTCGATCCTCAAAGAAGCATAGTTGTTATTGAAGCAGAAAAGCCAGGATTAGCTATCGGCAAGCAGGGAGCTTTCCTAAGTGAAATAAGAAAGAAAACATTATGGGTACCTTTAATCAGGCGTAAGCCAGCTATAAGATCTAAATTAATAGAGAATATTAGAGCAGTTCTATACAAAGAATCTGATTACAGGAGAAAATTCCTGGATAAAACAGGCCACAGAATCTATGATGGGTGGATCAGGGAAAAGAAACACGAATGGATAAGAGTCAGTTACTTAGGTGGCGGAAGACAAGTAGGTAGGTCTTGTTTGTATTTACAAACACCTGAAAGCAGAGTTTTATTGGATTGTGGGGTAGATGTTGCTTCTGAACAGGAGGCTTATCCATTGTTAGAAGCTCCTGAATTTGATATTCAACAACTAGATGCCGTTATTGTTTCTCACTCTCACTTAGATCATTGTGGTTTTGTCCCTTACTTGTTTAAGTATGGTTATCGCGGTCCTGTTTATTGTACAGAGCCTACAAGAGATGTTATGTCTTTGCTTGTACTTGATTATGTCAAGATTATGCGTGCAGAAGGCAAAGAGCCAATATACTCTACTGATGATATCAAAGAGATGGTTAAGCACACAATCTGCTTAGATTACAACGAAGTCACAGATGTAACACCTGATATCAGAATCACACTGTATAATGCAGGCCATATCTTAGGAAGTTCTATGGTTCACTTACACATTGGTAATGGATTGCATAACCTAGTTTATTCAGCAGATATGAAATACGGAAGAACAAGGTTATTAGAGCCAGCTGTAACATCATTTCCAAGATTAGAAACTCTAATGATCGAAAGTACTTATGGTGGAAAAGATAACATATTGCCA
The DNA here is from genome assembly GCA_034660355.1 of Nanobdellota archaeon. GTDB lineage: Archaea > Nanobdellota > Nanobdellia > Woesearchaeales > JACPBV01 > JAYEIZ01. Next base: position 2,094 of record JAYEIZ010000246.1, on the reverse strand, counting down.
AGAAGAGAAGAACAAGAAGAACAAGTAAGAAAGATAATTGATGACACAATAAAAAGAAAAGGCAAAGTATTGATTCCAGTTCTAGGTTCTGGACGTGCCCAAGAAGTTATGGTACTAATTGAAAAGATGATTAGAACTGGGCAAATTAAGAATACACCAGTATTTGTTGATGGTATGGTATGGGACGTTACCGCTATTCATACAGCTTATCCGGAATTCTTGAATAATGGCGTTAGAAAGCTTATTTTTCATAAAGACCAAAATCCATTCTTATCTAAGATATTCAAAGAAGTCGGTTCACAAAAAGAGCGTAAACAGGTTATTGAAGAAACAGGCTCATGTATCATATTAGCAACATCCGGCATGTTAGTAGGCGGACCATCAGTAGAATACTTACGCCATATGGCGGACAATCCTATCAATAGCCTGATATTTGTTTGTTATCAAGGCGAAGGCAGCTTAGGTAGAAGATTGCAGAGAGGCGAAAGAGAAATAATGTTTGGAGGAACCTCTAAACAAGAAGTTTGCCCTGTTAAGATGGAGATTCACACAATAGAAGGCTTCACAGGCCACTCAGGAAGGGGAGAATTAATGAACTTCTTGATGCACTGCGACCCAAAACCAAAAAAAGTTATCGTTAACCATGGTGAGAACTCTCGTTGTTTGGATTTAGCTTCTTCTATACATAAACAAAACAGAGTAGAAACTGTTTGTCCTCGTAATTTAGATTGTTTAAGAATAAAATAAAAAATAAATTCTAACTTTTTCTTACTTTTAAATGTTTATAAAGGTCAGGATGTCTTGTAAACACATCTGGATTAACTACTGCTGCTGGCCTTATCTCATTTACCAGATGATATACAGCAATCATTGATTTATCTCGCATCCCCCTTATACCACTAGGTGCATCTGAACCTACGTGACTGCTTGCCCCCATATTAAGGTTATCAAAAGAGAGAAAATATATCCTTCCATTTTTATCTCTGAAAACAGGATCCCATGCATCATCCTGGAAATAACCATACGCACCTTTTGAGTGATTAGATGAAAATCCAAGTTTAACAGCATCGTGAATGGCCTTTTGATCCACCAGGTACCCTCTAGCACAGTTCACCAGTACTGCGGTTGGTTGCATAAGATCGATTAAATCTTTAGTGACTATCTGCTTTGGGGGCTGGGGATCTGCATGTATAGTTATCATATGAGCTCTGCTATATAGTTCTTCTTCACTCACATACTTCACACCATTTGCTTTTGCCCAAACGTCATCATGATTGGGGTCATGGGCAATAACTTTCATCCCCCTACTACGGGAACCTGACATCAGTTCTACTACTCTTTTCGCTATATTACCTAGCCCTACAACTCCCAGAGTCCTTCCTGATATATCTAAGTTAGACGTTCCTATTTTTCCTAAACCTATACTAGCTCTTTGATTCTGTAAACCAAATTGTCCTGTTAAATAATAGATTGCACCTACTGCTCGCTCTGCTGTTGACATTGTATTACAATCAGGACCGTTTGCTACTATGACTCCATATTCAGTAGCTGCTTCTAAATCAACCCTATCATAACCTATTCCATACCTTGCTATTAATTCTAATGGGCCTCCTATGCCAGCGCCTACTTCAGATAATAAAGCTTCAGTGTAATTCTCAAGATCAGCAATCACCATGTTGGCACCATCCAACCATTCTGGGGTCATAACCTTCCCATTACCCCCATCACAAGGATCACTTACTGTTATCTTTCCCTGTCCTTTTAGTTCATCACGCATCCTTTCTGCATTTTCTTCAGTAGGCGTTAACAACTCAGAATTAAAAGTTGAAGCCGTAATCAAAAGTTTTTTTACCATATTTATCCCCCCATTTACTTTAATATAATCTAAACTCCAAGAATAAGCTTGGAGCGCTATCACACCCCTCTTTTTTACATTGGAAAATTTATTAGGTATTTAAACCTTTTTATAATTAGACTTTTGCGTTTTTCACAAACACATAAGCATTCATCACATCCTTTAATTTCTTAATATTTTTAGCTACCCCCTTTAGCCACTTCCACCCCTTTAAAGCTATTAGCCTTAGAAATCTACAG
>JAYEIZ010000245.1:0-2036 GCA_034660355.1 Nanobdellota archaeon | reverse complement strand
TTTAAAGACAAGTCTGGATGGATTCCTTCATAAGGCACGTCTACTATTATGATTGCGCAAGCTGCAGTTTTGCCACACATAGCGCCTCCAGCAGGACAGCTTTCCATAAAGCAGACGCGGAGATAATGTCTTGGTGGTTCAATAGTGTCCGGAAAATTAATATGTCCTATTATTGGTATGTGTACTTTTTTGCCCTTGTTTTTGAATTCCCATTGCTCCATCTCAACATATTTACTTAATTCTCCTTTTAGGGTTATGGTATAATCAAGACCTTCGTAAAGCTTGTTGGTGATGCCAAAGAATTCAAATCCAAATCGTGTATTGGGAACAAAGACTGTTTCTATATCTAGATCATTCCCTGATATTCCTACTCCATAAACACAACTAGGTAGTAGAATAAGTAAAACCAATGTAAAATAGATGAGTTTCATTTTTGTCTAATCCATCCATGTTTAAAATCAAAAGAAAAAAATAAAAAATTGAAATAATTTACTGTTCGCTTTTTTCACCGTAGAACGTTACAGCTGTACTCTTAGCACCCAGAGGACCTGAAGGGATTGATACATTTATATCAACATTGAACTCGTTCTCTGAAGAAAATGGTGACATGTTAGTACATAAAAGTTGTTCTGCGTTGTTAAATTCTGCCCAATCAGTAACTGTGAATGTCACGTTACATCCATTTTCTGAAGATGCAAATGGTCCACTTGAACTATCGCTAGGCACGAACTGATATCTAGCAGTACCTCCTCCAATTGCGTCTCCGTCAACAATAAACGTATCTGCAGTAGATGAGTTGATAGTTACGTTAACATAATTGTTACCTGTATTTGCTAGTGTAAATGGCGCAGGGGCGAAAGGTCCATCTGCAACCCAGCAACCAGTACCATTAACATCGCTGTCAGTAAACTGTGTTGTTAGGTTACATTCGGTATCTAGATTAACGACTGAAGCGTTCCTGTAGCCCTTACCGAAATCAACGAGGGTTCCAGTTAAGGTAATTTCAGTTGTTTCTGTTATGTTAACCTGTGCTGTTCCACCTTCTGCAAGAGACTGAGCTCCTGTAATTACGTTTGTAATCTGTGAAACGCCCCTCATAGCAAAGAATGTGCCTGCTAGTGAGATAACGATTGCAACGACCAATAATGTTGCTAAAGTCTTATTTGAAATTTCATCCATCTTTTCTAACCTCCTTTTACTATTTTAGGATATTTAAATTTACTTTTCCAGCATCATCAGCCAACTGTGGCACAGACACTGTGGGTGGATCGATATTTAATTTTACCTTTCCGTCTTGCGGTCCTCCAAGCTCGATTGTCTTGTATATTGTTGTTGGCTGAGAAAGTATAGTCCAAGTACCTACAACTGAGACAACGAGGGTCAGAACCAAGAGAACTAGAACAGTGCGTTTTGAAATATCATTGCTCTCCATCTTTTCTAACCTCCTTTTGAAACGTCGCCCTTTGAAGAGGGTTGGTTTCTACTATAATACTACGATATAAAGAAACCATATATAAATCTTTCGTTCGAATCACTTTTAGAGGGTGTGAGGGTTTGTTTTTGTGTATTGTTGTAGTTATTTTTTGTATAAGGTTAAGTTTATATATTTGGTGTGATATATCTTTTAATGATGAGTTTTAATTTACTACTGCGGGGTGCGTATTATGGCTGATGAATCATTGTTGGAAAAAACAATCAAAGGATTAGGAAGATTTGCAAGAACTGCAAGTTTTACAGTGGTTGCTGGTCTGGCAGCACTTGGATGTGGAGACACATACATAATAAATGGTGGAGACGGAGGCACAGACGCAGGGACACATGAAATGACACGAGTGAACGGAATTGCATCAGACGGTCCATTCCAGGTAGATTCTGAAGTGTCAATCACTGAACTTGATATTAATCTAGAACCTGTTAATACTGTACAAGACACAACAGATGCTTTGGGGATGTACAGTAAAGAATTACCTAAGAACACCTGTTTTATAACAAAAGTCACTGGAAAAGATTTCAATGAAATAACTGGTCAGGGATCT
>JAYEIZ010000244.1:0-2036 GCA_034660355.1 Nanobdellota archaeon | reverse complement strand
ATTTTGATAAACTAAAAGATGTCTATGGTATTAAACTTGATGATGACCAAAAGAGATGGTATTTAGCGAAGAAAAGGAAAAATAGAGATGATATGTTTCGAGAGTATCCAAGTACACAAGAGGAAGCTTTCCTTGCTAGTATTGAAGGTGCGTACTACACCACACAAATGAAAAAAGTATACGAGGACCAGAGGATAAGGAATGTTCCTTGGGATACAAGATACAAAGTTGATACTTGGTGGGACTTAGGAATGAATGACCTAAATGTTATTTTATTTACACAAGCAATTGGTAACGAAATTCGCTTTATAGACGTTTACTACAACTCAGGTGAAGGATTGGCACATTACGTGAATATTCTTCGTGAGAAGCCGTACAGCTACAACAGGCACGTGTTTCCACACGATGTAGAGGTTCGAAGTCTTGATGAGCAAGGGAAAAGTAGAAGGCAGACGCTAATGGACCTAGGGATGATGAATATTCGGACAATTGAAAGGACGAAGGATATTAACGATGACATCGAAGCAGTGAGGAAATTATTCAGTAGGTTCTATTTTGATGAAGGGAAAACTACAGAGTTAGTAGATTCGCTGAATACTTATCAAAAGGAATGGGATGACAAACTAGGGCAACATAAAAACAAGCCAAAGCATAATAAAGCATCTCACTTAGTGGACCCGATAAGGCTTTTGGCTAGAGGTTGGTCACAACATATGATAGGGGATGAAGGTGGAGAGGAAAAGATCTCTAATTTCTTTTAAAAACTATTGCAATTATAAATAATAGATAGTATAATAATAGCGTGGAAGAAGAAAAAGACAATTCAATAAATTACACTCAAAAAGAAATCCAAAGAAATGGCTTTTTAATGGCTAGAATTTTAGAAGCTAAAACAGCAAGAGATACAAGTCATATTGCTTTTAATAATCAAACATATATACAGTGGTTTAATAATAATGAAAAAATAGCAAACACTAGAATCACAAAAGACAAAGACCTCTCTATTCATATGGGAACAGTGGAGCAGAAATTAATTACAATTTTAGCAGAAGTTAATAGATTAAATTTAACAGGGGAGGTTAGAGTTTATGATAAGAATGATGAAGAACTTGAAGAATTCGGGACAGCCTTAACAGATATTTGTGATAAGACAGCAGAACAAGAACTAGATGATGAAAAGAAAATTATAAGACAACTGGAACTTATAAAACAAGGTACAGTGTTCATTCAAGATAACTGGGTTAAAAGATGGAAGACAAGTAAAAAACTTAAAGGTAAATTTACTGGAAAAGTGAAAGGTGTTGAGTGGACAGATAAATTAGAAAAAGTTTTTGATGGTCCTGAAAGACAAGTTCTTTATGGTCCAGGAGTTTACTTAGGGGATATTTCAGAATTTGAAATAAAGAAACAACCATTTATTTTTACTACAAATAATACATCATACGAAGAAGCAAAAAGTAGATATGGAATGAAAGATAAAGACGGTAAAGATGTTTGGGAACGATGGAACAATGTTCCAAGGAAAAAGGTTACAATAATTGATGAGATTAATTTATCAACATTATCTGAATCAGGAGGGTGGTCATTAACGGACCTTGAACAAGATAGAGTTGAGGAAATTCATTATCAAGATCAAATAAATGATGAATATCAAATTTACTTAAATGGAGTAGCGATGCTACCTGCAGGATTTCCACTATCTGCGATTACACCGAATGGAATGTTTAATGTTGAGAAGCAAGTGCTATATGTAATCAATCCATTCTTTGCATATGGAAGAAGTTTAATTGCTAAGACAGAGCAACTATCAAAATTGCTAGATGAAATGATTAAATTATTAATAATTAAAACAAGAAAATCTATTCATCCACCATATGCTAATATATCTGGTAAAGTTATATCAGAAAAATCATTAATGCCAGGAGCTATTTCTATGGGTATTGACCCACAGGCTTTAATTCCTATCGGAACAGAAAGCCAAGGAGCTACAGCTAGTGAATATAAAATGCTTGAAATTCTAAAAGAAAGTATTGATA
>JAYEIZ010000243.1:0-2036 GCA_034660355.1 Nanobdellota archaeon | reverse complement strand
AGTACAATTAATTATATCAAGAAACAGAAGTATGGTTCATTAAGTGTAGGAAATGGACAAAAAACACTAAGTAGCTTCGCAGCCTAAGCCGTAATGCCACCGTTCTCTGAACGGTGGTTCTTTACAATGATTTTGAGCAAGAACTTTAGAAAGTATCTATTAAAAGCTGGATTAAGCATTAAGACCTTTAAAACTGAAATTGGACAGCAAAGATATGCTTATAGTTTTCATACTTTAAGGCATACATATGCGACTTATCTTCTAGAAAAAGGTGTTGACTTGTATTATGTACAAAGGTCGTTAGGTCATGTTGATATCCACACAACACAAGCCTATGCTTATATTACCAATGTTGATTTGCAGAATAAAATTAATATGGCTTTTGGGAATAAACAAGATAAGAAAAATGTTGTTAAAGAGTTAACCAGTGATTCTTTGGATCTGCTTAAGATGAAGTTTGTTGAAGGGGATTTAAGTATGGATGAGTTTAAGGAGAAATATGAGCTGTTAGTTGAGCTCGATAAACTGGAGAATACGCTAATTTAAGCGAAAAATATATAAAGACTAAAAGGTAAACACTTGTTTACTAAAAGGTAAACAACGATGTTAACGAAAAATCAATTCAAAATAATGGAATTATTTGTTTCAAATTTAACTAAACGATTTGGAGTAAGGGAAGTTGCTAGACTTCTTGATATGAATAATTCTCTCGCACATAGAAACATCACTCCTCTTATTGAAAAAGGTATTTTAGTTAAGGACGATAAAGGATATTTAAAATTAAATTTTAGAAAAAATCATGATCTTCTTAGCTTTACTGAATACGAAAGACGTAATAAGTTTCTCCAGAAAAATAAATCTATCTCTTTAATGTTAGATGATATAATCAAAGATTTTCCATATGGGTACTTTGTGGTGCTAATTTTCGGTTCAACCGTAACAAGTCCGAAGCCAAGAGACTTAGATTTATTAATCATTATTGAAAAGACAGAAGATATAGAAAAAGCTGAAAAAAGATTATATCATATTACGAGAAATTATACGCTACCAATACATTCACTTATAATTTCATTTGAAAGTGTTTATGAAATGCTTGCTCCAAGAGAAGATAAAAATGTAATGACTGAAGTACTTAACAAACATTTAATTCTTTATGGAGCAGAGTTATTTTATAAGCTTATCAAGAAAGGGAGGGAATAAATATGCTAACCGAAAAGAAGATACAAGAAATCAAATCAAAAGTAAAAAAGTTTCTTGATGAAGGAACAATAAAGACAAAACAACAGAAAGAGTTTGTTAACTTCTTTTTGTCTAATGCAGAGAAATCTCTTAATAGTGCTAATGCATTATATGACCTTTCAACAGATAGAGATATGCAAGAGAAGACTGATTATCATGATTTTGATGGATTCCTTTGGGTTGTAAATGCATCATATTATTCGATGTTTTACATGGCAAGGGCACTTCTTGAAAATGAAGGTATCAAGTTAAGATCAGAAGTATCCATTCATTCTTTAACATTTGATACAGTAATAAATTTTTTCTATCTTAATGGAAAATTACAGAAAAAATTCATTGAAGATTTTGCTGAAAGCTTAGAAGAAGCTTCTGAGATCTTAGGCAAGCAAAAAGCAGACTTGCTTATGGAAGATTATTTCTTTGAGAAAGGAAAAAGAGCAATCTTCACATACAAAACTAAAGAAATTGTAATAAAGGCTAAAGCAAAGACTTCTCTTGAAAGAGCAAGAAGATTCAATGAAGAGATAAAAAAGATAATCAAATAAGCAATATCCAATAAGTATAATGGTTAATATACAGAGAGCGAATAAGTGATTATTTTAATGATTCTTTAGTCGGTAAAAAAGAACAACACCCAATTTTAGAGGGTGTCGATTTTAAGCAATTTATCTAGGTTTTTTGCAGAATGACTACTAAAACGAAAGATATAAATACTAGTTCTACCCTATAACTTCTGTTATTGCTCGTCAATAACAGAGGTGATCTTATGCCAAAGAAAAGAAGGAAATTAGATGTCT
>JAYEIZ010000242.1:0-2038 GCA_034660355.1 Nanobdellota archaeon | reverse complement strand
CTGTAGCTTGAAGCGAAAGCTTCAAGCTACAGGTCTTTGACAAGGGGTTCTTGAACGCTTTGAAAAACCCCCTACAAACCCCATAATTCCCTAACCTCTGTTTCTCGTCGAGAACGAAAGTTTTATATAGTAGTTTATCGATGATAAATACATAAACTAATGAGGTGATTCTAAACTGGTATTCAGAAAACAAAATGAACACCAAGCTCAGCTTCTGAGCTCTAATAAAATATACGAAACTCTAATTGACGACGACGATATCTTTGAAAAAATTCTGAAGGTATTTGACTTCAACTTCATCTATGATGAAGTTAAAAATCTATACTGCGAAGATAATGGAAGGCCGCCATATGACCCAATAAAACTCTATAAAGCAACACTAATTCAGAGATTAAAAGGATTAAGCGATCCCGAAATGGAGTATGTTGCAAGATATGATATTCGCATGAAGCACTTTATAGGAATTCCAATCCAAGACTTTGGATTTGATTATTCAACATTAAGTGTTTTCAGAAAACGCCTTGGAGAAGAAAGATTTGAAAGAATCTTTCAGAAGATCCTCTCTCAAATAGTAAAGCTTGGAATTATAAAGAATCCTAAGCAGCAGTATCTTGACAGTATGCCTGTTCTTGCTCATGCTGCTCTGCCAAGTGTTACCTGCTTAATCTACCAAGGCATAAAGAGTGTTGTAAATGTGTTAGATGACAAACTCAGGAAGCAAGTTTATGAGAAAACTGAATTAACAAATGATAAGGTATTCTATTACTCAAAAGCCCGCCCATTATTTAAAATGGAGGGGGCAGAAAGAAAAACTGCTTTTGAAAAGGCTGTAAATCGGGCAAGAGAGATAATCTGTTTTCTTGAATCACTGGATTATACAAGCAAAGAGCTTGAGCTACTCAAACAAATTCTGAATGAGAATGTTGATTCTAAGAACCGTCAGATTCAAACTACAAAAGCAATAAAAACTTTAGTTGATAAGGAAGCAGGGCTTGGACATAAAACCAAGGAAGACCTGATTTTTGGGTACAAAAATCATGCCGCAGTAACAGAAGAAGGCATAGTTACTGCTGTCGAGACCACTTCTTCTGCCGAAAAAGACGACAAGCAGGTAGATAAGATAATCTCAAAGCAGGAAGAAGTAGGCTTAAAGCCTGATGAAATGGATGCAGACTCCGGCTACGGCTATATCGAGACTTTCAAAACTGCTAAAGTCAGGGATGTTAAATTGAATGCGCCATTTCGGGGATTAGATGAGAAAGAATTATCATCATATGAATTAGATTATGATAAGGAAAATAATACTATTACCTGCTTGAATAATCAAGTAATAAATGGGAGCGGAAAAGACGGTCTTAAATTCGAGTTTCGAATAAGGGACTGCAGATACTGCCCAAAAAAGGGTAAATGTCCCCTGCCCGCATCTAAAGTAATTATGCTGCATCCTGATCATGAGATTGCGCGTGAAGCAATAGCCAGGCAAAGACAAAAGACAGAAGAGAAAAAGATAGCCAAGGAGAAAGGCCTAAAGACAAAATCAAGATTGATTATTGAGAATGTGTTTGCATATTTGGAGAAATTAGGGGGCAAGAAAACACCTTATGTGGGCTTAGGAAAAGCAGCAATCCATGTTCTCCTAGTGGTAACTATGTCAAACATCATGAAAACAGTGAGATTATTGGGTTAACATAGAAGATAAAGAGAGAAAAACAAGAAAAGGAGGAGAGATTAGGGAATAATTTAGCTGGATAATAAATTTTATTCGCTTTATGCTAAAGTTATATGTTTTTTAGTCTGGTTTTTCAAAGCGTTCCTGTGTCGCATAAATAAAAAAAGTTTTTAATTTCCCCTACCCCGAATTCTATATTCTCCCATATTTTCTAACTTTATCATATATCCAAACTTTTCGTTTTAATTCGAGAAGTATGTTTTCTGTCTTTTTTGCGTTTGCACAATCGCCATACCCTCTTTTTATTCCTGAAAAGTGCCCTTCAGTCATGGGCCAACGCATTCCGTATTTCTTTTTTTTCGCCCATTC
>JAYEIZ010000241.1:0-2042 GCA_034660355.1 Nanobdellota archaeon | reverse complement strand
GGCTGTAGATTTCTAAGGCTAATAGCTTTAAAGGGGTGGAAGTGGCTAAAGGGGGTAGCTAAAAATATTAAGAAATTAAAGGATGTGATGAATGCTTATGTGTTTGTGAAAAACGCAAAAGTCTAAAAACCGAAAACTTTATAAACTTGATTATTAATTTTAATAAAAATAAGTAGATTACCATATATACTAAAATTATTAATATTAATAATAAATGACTCGACCAAAATTCATAGGCAAGGCAAAGTTAACGAAACAGGGGCAGGTAACTTTGCCGAGGGAAGCAAGGGAGGACTTAGGCATAAATATTGATTCTGATATCTATTGGTATGAACTGGGAAACAATCTCATAGTCGTTAAAGAGCTTGTCAATCCAAATGATCTAGAATTGAAATTAAAAGGGGGTAAAAAATGAACCTACAAGACTTAGCAAAACTAACTGGAAAAAGCCTGCAGGAGCTTGAAAAACAACTAAAGAAGGAGGACGTAATTGAGTTAAACCTGACAGAACGGAAATAAATTGGCATTTGATAACTTAATAGGGCTTTATACATTACTCGCTATAGCTCCATTTATATTGATATACCTAATAAGGCCAAAAAGTTTCGAGAGAGTTATTCCTTCTTTAATGTTTATAATGGAAGAGAAACATAACTTCCAAAAAGCATCATTCCTTCAGAAATTATTAAGAAACCTATTATTCCTCACCCAATTAACCATAATCCTATTTTTAGCATTTTCAGTAGCAGCACCTTACTTAGAAATTCCCCACACAGTCTTTGTAAAAAATAACATAATTGTTTTAGACGTAAGTGCATCCATGCAGGCTAAAGACGGGATTTCAACAAGATTCTCCAAAGCTCAGGCCCAAGCCAGAGACAGCTTAGGCATGAAGAACACAATCATCTTAGCAGCCAACACACCAATAATAATAGCAGAGAACATACGCTCTGGAGAGGCGATAGATATAATAAACAGAATAACGCCCAAAGCAACCACATCTAACTTAGGGGATGCTATCCTACTCGCAGCTGACTTATTAGGTGATGAAAAAGGAGTAGTTACTGTAATAAGCGATTTTATGATAACAGAAGGATACGACCTATTGATGGCTAAGAGAAGCCTGACAGCAAAAGACAACAGCGTTAACTTTATTGATGTCAGTAATAGTGCAGACAATGTGGGCATTACCAATATAATAGTTGATAAAGAAGAAACAACAATAGAGATAAAAAACTATAAAGAAGAAGAAACAACTTTCAAAGTAATCTTAAAAAAAGATAATTCTAAGATAGACACAAAAGAGTTTAAGCTCTCACAAAGTTCAAAAGAGACGATTATATTCGAAACATTATCTGGATTAAGCGAAATTATCCTAGACGTAAATGATGATCTAGCAGTAGACAACACAGCCTATATCAGCACACCACAAAAGAAAGATTTCAAAGTACTTCTTATAACAAACATCCCGGAAAACAACAAGATAAAAGCAGTGCTTAACGCATTAGGGGTAGACTTGGAAATAAGGCAGCCCCCTACAGTAAACGCATATAATGTTGATCATGATATTGTCATAATAGATCAAATAACTAAAAAATTATTTGTACCAACAGATTTTGCAGACCTGAAAAAGTATGTAGAAAAAGGGGGAACATTAATAATGGCTGCTCAAGAAGACCTGGGTGATATAGATACTTTAGGCTTATTACCTCTAACAATAACTGGTAAAGAAGAGAAAGCAGCATCAGCCTGCGTAGACATAATAGGAAGGATATTTCCAAAAGACCCTTTTGCTGATGAACCTTGTTTTACATCCATAAATAAACATCTTCAAGCAACCTCCCCTAATAACACAATAAAATTAGTAAGTTCCAGCCCAGGTAATTCTCCTATCATATCCTATACATCAAAAGGCCTAGGCCAAATAGCTTATTATGGGATAATTGACAAATACAGCAACTTCTACTCTAATCCATTCTACCCAGTATTCTGGAACAATCTGATAAATTTCTTGATGAAAACAGAAGATATTAGAGAATATA
>JAYEIZ010000240.1:0-2053 GCA_034660355.1 Nanobdellota archaeon | reverse complement strand
TCTAGAAATTGCATTCCAATAATAAGTAAAAGACGGATGCAAAGGAATATTAAATTCATCAGATAACATAACCACATTGCTATACCCTACTTCTTCCAACCTATTATTCAATATCTTAAAAATTATTTCTGATTCCACCCCAGAGAAAGAAGCCGCCTTATCTATATCCAAAAGTCCAAACAAATCTACAATCGCTTTTTCCAATTCTAAAGCATACCACTCTTCGCAATAACCAACTGGTACCAATTTATGTCCCATCTCCAAAAAATCACCATAAGAAATTAAAATATCTCCAAAAAGGCGAATCAGGAAAAAAATATATTATCTTTGTTGATTCAGCTACCTCAGATGCCCCTACTGCTGATTACTGTGCTATGTCTGTATTTGAGGATAATACATCAGAAAATAAGTTTATCCATAGGCATCTAGTCCATGAGAAAGGCTTTCCTGTTACTGACCCAACAGGGGGGGTAGATGACCAGACAAATAAATTAGTCCAACTTCATAATGATTTCAATAAAGCGTTAGTAGTGATAGAAAAGAACAATGCAGGAATTGCTTTATCTCAGGCAGTTCAGGCAAAAGGGATAGAAGTGATAGAGCATTTTACTCATGTTATTTCTACAGGCAGGCCTACTGAGAAACTTGGAAAAGCCAATGATGTAATTGATTATATAGAACATGGATTAAAAGCTGGAGTAGTCGTATTTCCTTCTGACCCTGAAGATATTTATACGATTGATATGTTGGAGAGAGTAAAAACAGAACATCTTAATTTTGGAGTTAAAAAAGGAAAAAGTGGGGAGAAATACGAAGCCATAGCAGGTAAGGATGACATCTTTGACAGTTGTGTTTTTGCGTTCAAGTATCGAGGGGATAATATAGATACAATTCCCATGGCTATTACTTTGCACGGATAAGATAATTTAACCTATATTCTACAGGCTATAGATTAATCCAAAGGTTTAAATATACTAAAAAAAGGTAAGTCTACTATACAAATTTCCTAAAAGGAGGGATTAATATGAAATTAAGAAAGAACATAAAGAAGATTTTGGCTGTTGGTTGTATTGCTTTATTAGGTGCAACTTTATCTGGATGCCAGCCTGCGATAACCATTGAAGATGTAAATAAGGCTGTGGCTGAGAAAGAAGCAGAGATGCTTGTAGAGAAAGAGAATGCAGTAAGTGAAGCTATAACTAATGCAGTGGATGGAGTGGACATAACTTCAGATAATGAGCAGGCAATTAATGATGCTATTGGTGCTATAACTATCGAAAGTGTACCCGATGCACTAAAGGAACAGATATTAGAAGATGCTAAAGAAGTTCAGGAAGAAGTGGATGCTGAAACTGAATTAAATGGTTATGATATAGATAATTTAGAACTAGGTGCTGAATTTGATGCGACTGTTTCTGACAGGGATTTAAAAACCTTATTTGATGGTGAGCTAGATTTCAAGGGTGATGACTATGATGCAGAAGAAATCCTTACTTTAGAAAACCTGAAGATTGCCATAAATGAAAATGATTTTGGCTCAGTATCTTATCTACAGATCCCAGATGAAGGGATTGTATATAAGTTTACAATAGAAAACTCATTAGACACAAGCGACATAGACGAAGACGATACACTTAAATTTAATTTCTTAGGTGAAGAAGTTGAAGTAAGTGAATGGGATGGCGATACGATAACATTTACTAAAGGGATAAAACACGCCATGAAAGAAGGAGAGATTTTTGAAGTATTGGACAAGACAATAACGATGAAGACTATTGGGAGTGATACTATCTACATTGATGTTGATGGTGAGGTTTTGTTCATAGATGAAGATGAAACCAAAGATGTAAATGGAATCGAGATTAAATTAGTCAGAGTCTTGGATAGTGATGAAGCAGGAAGTGATGTGGCTGAGTTAAAGATTGGAGAAGATGTCACTAATGAAATAGAAAGTGGTGATGAATATTCCAAAGATTCAATATGGGAATATGTGATAACCTCTAATTCTATTGGATTGACATTAACCGAAGAGTTCAAAGACATTGATGACGAT
>JAYEIZ010000239.1:0-9126 GCA_034660355.1 Nanobdellota archaeon | reverse complement strand
CAAAAAACAGCAAACTTTATATATCCAAACACGGAGAATAGATTAAAAAGAGTGTGGAGGTTTAGCTAGAGTGTTTACTAAACAAAAAGAGGTGATTTTGAAGTTTACTGTCTTATTTAGTATTTATCTTGTTATAACCCTTTGTGTCTTCCAAAGTGCAGTTGCTTCTGAAACACAATTTGCTCCTGAAGCAGGCAGTTTTACATCAGGTTCTTCTAACGTAAAAGTAGAGCCTTCTTCTGGAGATTTAAACCTTGCTTTGCCTGTCTTGAAAATTCCGGGCATAGGCGGCTTTGATTATGATCTAAACCTACAATATGCAGGCGGCGGAATTGCAGTCGAGCAGGAGCCTTCATGGGTAGGATTAGGCTTTTCATTAGGGGTTGGTTCTGTAAGCAGAAAAGTAGTTGGTCTTCCAGATGACATGACTGCAGGCGATAATGAAGATTTTATGAATGTTTTTATGGAAAGTTATGTTAATTTTGAAGACCAAACACCATTGTGGAAGAAAGCATTTCGTATAATCTTGATCATTGTAGGAATTGTTCTTATGTTTACTCCAGGTGGACAGGAAGTTGCAGTACCATTATGGGCAGAGATACTTACAGCATCCTACATCACTGCTGCTATTTCTTCCCCAATATTGATGAGTGGATTGAGTGATCAGAGTTTTAAGTTTATGGCAATACAATCTCTTTCTTCTGCTACAGGTATTAGCGCAAGTCCAACTAGTTTAGGCATTGGCGGGGTAAGTGCAGCATTGTCACGAGTATCCACAACTGCAAATTTTTTCTTTCGCCAGGGCGTAAATGCATATACCTTAGGAAGTTCTGCAAAATCATTAGGAGATGCATTGTTCAAGCGCTCATCTATTGCTGATTCAGATTCAAAGAGTATTGATAATCTTAGGAAAATTAATGGCTTTTTGTATGATCCTATGTTCCAGGCATATACGGATCAGACTGTTTCAATAACCCCTGAACACAAGGTAATGAAAAATTACAAAGCAAAACTTCTCTTGAATGATGGTGGGCAGCCAGATATATTTGTAGTGTCAGGCGTTCCCAACGGCGGCAAGATGGCATATGCAAATAAAGATGCATTGGCTGAAAAAGATTTTGCCCATATAAAAGATTTCTCCAATTTTGGTGATGTGGGATTTGTATTGCAGAATATCCAATCACCAGATAATGTTAAGGTTGATTTCTCAACTGACTTAAAGAACAGCTTAAATTGCAATGACAACAAATTCAAGGCTAATATAGGCGGAAGGTATGTTGAATTATTTCCTAATTGTGAAGAATACTCTGAAGATATAGATCAGTTTGTTTTCACAGATGCAGCAGGAACAAGATATGTTTATGGTGACCCTTCTCAATTTGGAAGTATTGTAAGGAGTCATGCTGAACACGGTTATTCATATTTCAATGATAAAAAAGATACCTATGCTATGAAATATGAATATACTCAGTTAGGAGAAAGCCTTATACTCCAGCACAATCCTGTTGAATGGAAACTGGTTGCAATGTTAGCTCCAAATTATGTAGATGGCAATGGAAACTTAAATCCTTTGGACAGTGAAGATAATAATGGTGGGAAGTGGATCGGGTTTGAGTATGATATGAAATACAGCTATCATTACACAGATGGGCAGGAAGATAATAACTGCGGATTCAATTTTGGAACCACTTTGACGAGGAGTAAGGAAGACCTTTATTGGTTAGCATATAACTACCCCTATACCTTGCCCTCTCTTTCAGAATGCGTTGAAATCCCCAGAAACGGCGGCATGTGCATGGAAGAATCACAAGGCAAGGTTTATTCAAGGACAGGCGGCTATAAAGACGTTTCCTATCTAAAAAGAATACATACTCCTACGCATTTTGCAGAGTTTGAGATCTCTAAAAGAGAAGAAGGAATGGAAGAACACGCATATTACCATAACATTGATAACAGGGAAGTTGGTCCCTACACATTTAATTGGGAATCTCCTTACCTCTCTAAAACAAGCCCTCAGACTATAAATCCATTTCCGTTTAAAGGCAGCATTAACTCAATGAAAGGAACTGATCCTATATGTGATGCAAAAGCAAAAGACCTTCCATACAAGCTTGATAAGATTGTCCTTTATAGCAAACTGGATAACGAGAACAATAATTTTAACAGAAACTCGCCAACTCCAGTTCAGCAAGTATTATTTAACGGAGACTATGAGCTAAAAAAAGGAATCTATAACCAGGATTTTAAGAATAGGGAAAATCTTGATAGCTACCCTGATACTTACCCTATTGATCAGAAAGATCTTGGAGTTTACACCTTAAAATCCTTCAAAATCTGTGCAGGAGATGATGAAACAAACTGCCTTCCAGAAACAAAATTCAATTATGGAAAAAATCCTGATTATGATAAGTATAAGTATGACTCTTTTGGGTTGTATTACCTAGATGGAACTAAAACAGACCATAATGCACCTATAAGGCTTAGATACCAAAATCAAGATACAGGAGACTTTATATATTTTAGTGGTAGCTGTGAACGTACTTCACTACCAGAAGTCTGCGAATCAATCCCTGATTGGCAAGAGGTAGTTTTAGTCTGTGATGGGGTACCTTATTCAGGCGAAGGGGAACCTCCTGGAGATTGCGAGGTAATATCTTGTGAATCTACATGCGGAGAAGAGATGTTCGCTTTTTCAGAGATAGGTACTGAAGATTCTGATGCCTGGATGCTTTCTAAGATTGAATGGCCTACAGGAGGTTATTCAGAATTTACATATGAACCAGATGAATGGTTTACTTCAAGAGGGGATGCAAATAACCCTCATTACCAGTTTGATGATCTTGAAACAACTCATAAGAATTATTATGCATTCATAAGAAATTACATTCCTCAATTAGGTTATTTCAGCCCCCCGGGGTTAACTCCCGAGCAAAAATGTGAATCAAATCATGGTGGAGGGATAAGGGTAAAGGAGGCTGTAACCTGCGATGGCATGGACAATTGTTACAGTACATCTTATGATTATACTATGCATGATGATGATTTAGAATGCCCAAGGACATCAGGAACGCTTAATGTTGTGCCTTTAGCAAGAGGGAATATTCCATTTGGTTATGAAGAGCTGGATTTTAGAAGAGCATCTCATGGAGGAGGAGCATATACAGATGGCAGCGTAATCTATAATCAGGTAAAGGTCTCTCAAAAGAATATGCCGTATTACACTATTCAATACTATACTACAGTCGACTCAACCCCTGAAAATACAGATGGCTCAATCAATGATGTTGCCGAGGATGGTTTTTATTGGGATACTGAGAGCTTTTCAAGGGACAATGAAGGTAGGATTGGAAACACCCTTCACCACGAACTAAAAGTGCCATGTAATGCAAACGAATGGGGAGGCGTATCCAAATTTAATCCTTATGACTGCATAACCAGTTCAGGTGTTGTTGATTACTCTAATAGGCGCGGCTTAAATTACAAAACAGAAGAATATAGCTATAACCCCACTCTTGGAAAAGGCGGCTTGGTCAGGAAAAACCAGGTTTATTTTGATTTTAAAGAGCACTTCAAGTATTTTTTAACACAGGATTTCTACAGGGATGGTTTTCCTTTCTTAGACCCTAAGCACGAGTTCAGGTCTACAGTGATGGCAAATAATGGTTTTACCTCTACATGGTCAGAGGCATACCATACAGAAACAATATTATATGATTATCTTGGTGGCGGAAAGGCTGTTTCAAGAAAAAGCAACATAGTGAATGATAATGGGATGTCTGTAAAGACAATAGACTTTGGCAATGATTATGATAAATTAACAATAACAAAATATGCAGATGAGCTTTATCCTGACATGTTAAATTACAATATGATCTCACTGCCGTATCAGGTTGTACAATACAAAAATAATATCAACCAGAATGACCTATTATCTCTCATAACAACGACTTACAAGAAAGAAGAGAATAGCTGGTATGCAGATAAGGTAGTTACCTGGCTTTCTTCAGATGATTCACAACCTTCTGTTGGCCAGGACGGATTTGTGAGCTTGGGAGGTAGTTATGTTGCTGACAGAAACGCTCCAAAGTCAATGGTAGCTTCTCAGGATTCTTACGATTCTTTTGGAAACCCTCTCCAGACTACTGATGTGGATGGCAATGTAAGGCAGACGCAATACAACTTTTACGGTGCAGCTGTTGCAACCTACAATGAGGAATTTGGCAGCACCCCTGAGGAGAGGGTTGTTTACGATAATATAGGTAATGTTAAGGAAACAATAGATGCAAATGGCCAGATTGCAAGATACGAGTATGATGGATTAAACAGGCTTAAAAAAGTATTTTTACCTGGCGATACTAATGAACCTTCGATAGAATATGCATATTACTTTTATCAAGATAAAAACTCGCCAAATTCCATAAAAACAAAAACCAAGATCGATAATGGCAAATATTCTGAGACTATATTATTTATAGATGGGATGGGAAGAGAAATCCAGACTCAATCAAAGATCGATAATACAAATTATATAGTTAGCGTTAAGGAATACAACAAGAAAGGACTGTTGTTTAAGGAGTACAAGCCTTTTACTGCTACTGCTGGTGGAAATTATCTTCGGGATGTTCCATATGGTACCCACTCCATTACGCATTATTACTATAGCGATCCACTCCAGAGAGAAAAGATGACTCTTTATCCAGATGGAAGCAGGATCTATTATTCATATGGGAGCATTAATGGCAACCCTTCAACAACTATAATTGATGAAAACAAGCATTCCACAAGGCACACATTCGATTCGTTCGGGAATCTGATAAAAGTTGAGCAGATGCCTGATATATCTAATATAGGCCTTATTGATGAGACCATCGGCTTAAGAAATAAATGCCAGCACGTGTGGGGGGGCGAATATGCTCCTGAAGACTGTAGGGTGCCTTCTGAACCTCCGGAAGAACCAATTATATCCAACCCATGCATTACCTGTTATGTATATGATGTTGATACTAGATTATATAGCTGCAGTAATCAGGCAACATGCGGCTCAAACATAGACTGCAATAATGTAAATCTGCCTTATACTCAATGTGAAGAGGCAAAAGAAGAACTGTGCTCTGGAACAGACTACATACCTGGCAATTGGCCATTGTGTGATCCTTGCAGCAGCTGTTGGTTGGAATATCCCTCAAGTTACTCTAGGTATTATTGTTTAGATGATGGCTGCCATCCTGAAACAGCTGGAGATAATTGCAAATCAGACCGCAATCACTACACATATAGTAGTACCATAGACTATCATAATTGGAAAAAATGCGATATCTGTGAAGGAGATTGTTGGATTGAATATTATATTCCAGAGAATTTGGAAAAAAGGGAGCTTGACTATCGAAGTAGTTATGTAGACATCTGGGAGACTTTTAAAGATGAAGTAAGGGTACTTGCAGATCTCGATTATGAAGCAGACTTACCAAATTATATTTATTATTGCGATAAACATTGTAAAGTAGATGCTGAAACAGGCATATTACTTAACGAAGCAGGAGGGACTCAAGAATGTTACGGAACTTTGTTCCTTGAATATACAGACATCATTGAAGAATATGGAAATAATGTAAATATATGTGATTAAATAAGATGAAAGATTCAAAGTATAAAAATTTTAAACAATATATCTTAATAATTAACATACTCTTAGTACTCTTAATCTCATCTAGCCTGGCTTTTGCTAGCTTTCTAAATTACCCCTCAGAAGAAACATTCAAAGGCTTTGGCAATTACGAGGTTAGCCATGACTGCCACGGCCATACAATCTCTTCAGGAGATTTTAGTTCAACCGCAGAGTCTGGTTCTCATAACCATAAGATAACCATTAATGGGCACACATATACTACAACAACTAGCGGAGCCCACAGTCATAGCGTATTCATACAGGACACACTTGCAGTTTATGGAAAACCTTTGAGCAGTAACATATGTAATTGGGGGGCAGGAGGGGACAATGAAGCAACATTAGATGATAACAGGCCGGCTGTTACAGATGGATACACCAAAGGAAACAATCCCTGTATCAGGCTGCATGAAGTTTTAGACGAGGGAAGACATACCCATACTGTAACAGTTGAAGGTCAGGTTTATGAGTTGGAAGAAGCTGGCTCAAGGCATTTAACTTTTGACACCAGCTCAACTGGAGGCAACGATCTACCGGAAAATGCTTATCATCCGATAAATCAGGATGGCAATCCTGTATACTTAGAGGGACTGGAACAAGCTTGCCACACTCATAAGTTAATAACAGACAAAGCAAAAACCAGCTTGCCGGATTGCAATAGCGAATGCAAAGATATTGATGGTTGTTATTGCAGGCCTAATTGCGAGAAAGATGAAGTGGAGTTTAAAGAGACATGCGGTGCAGTTGGGTCTCAATGTAGCTCATGCATTCTCCCTCCAGCAGAAGGAACAATCTGTTTATGCCCTTATGAATGCTATCTTAGAGGAAATCGGATTTCTGGAAAACAAAACTGCGGAGGAGAGGGAGATCTTGAGATAGAATTTGACTATGAATATGATACTAAGGACCAATTGATAAAGATAACAGATGATTTGGGCAGAGAATCAAGAAATGTTTATGATTCAAGAGGAAAGCCTATAGAGAGCTACCATCCGGATTCAGGAACAGTAAGGAGCGAGTATACAAAAGGGGGAAGCCTGATAAAAACAATTGATGCAAAAGGAAACATTATCCAGACAACTTATGATAAATTAAATAGGGTAAAAACAATAAAGTCATTCAAGCCAGATGGCTCACCTGGAGAAATAGACGTAGTTAATATATATGGGGATAATAGTGGAGTAAATGCCTGTACAGGAAATAACAATTTTGGAAGGGTCTGTCTTGTTAAGGATAAATCAGGAGAGACAAGGTTTGAATACGACGACAGGGGAAGAGTCATCAATTCTATCAAGACAGTAGAAGACAATAATTTCCCTGTTTCTTACAGGTATGATAACTCAGATAACGTTATTGAAATCTTAGACCCGTATGATGATGCAAGAGTCTACTCTTATGATATATTGGGCAGGCTGGTGCATGTTGACCTAAAAACAGAGTCTGATGAAACAAAAGAAGTTGTAGGGGAAATCACCTATAATCCAGCAGGAACCATTGATTCAATGACATTGGGCAATGATATTAAAACAGAATACACTTATACCCCCAGGGAGTTCCTCAATACATTATCCACTACAAAACAGAGTGGCGAAGCAATATTCCAGAGATACTATTCTTATGATTCTGTTGGAAATATTAAGTCCTTAAGGAGAGGTATAAATTACGAATCAAATATACTTGCTTCATTCGATTATGATCCCTTAGATAGGCTTATAAGAGTTTTAGATAATAATTATTACAATATGGATATAGAATATACATATGACTCAGTTGGAAATAGGTTGACAAAAAGAAGCACATTACCTGGTGGGCAAGTTAATGAAGTAAGCTACAACTACCCTACAACCAATAATAGATTACAAAGCGATGATAAGTATAACTATGATTACGATGCAAACGGCAACGTGATAAGGAAAACAAGTAAATATGACAGTAGTAACTACACAGAATACATCTATGATGAAGCAGACCGTATGATTAAGACAATAATGCATGATAAGGAGCAGATAAATGGCAAATATCCTTACATAGAGTATGTTTATGATTATGATAACACTCGAGTGAAGAAAAAGGTTTACGGCAAGGTTGAGAAACACACAACTTATGTATACGATGCTGCTGGTAACTTGATTAATGAGCTTATAGAATACAAAGCCATCAATGTAGCTCCTCAATTAAAGAGCCTAACAATTGTTCCAGGGATACTATCAGACACTCTTCCTCAAGGATTTGAAGTGAACGCAGGATTTGATTATGATGATTCTATTGAATCTGTTACAGCTTCACTAATTGATTCTTCAGGAGCAACAAAAGCAACATATCCATTAGAAAAGAGAAGCGAATATACAAACGGAATGAGAAACAACGTATGGTCTTATACATCAACGTCTCCTCAAAGCATAGGCTATGGAACTTTTAATCTAAAACTAAACTATAGATTTATTGATGGAACAGAACAGGTATTTAACACAATGCCTTGGTCTTCTCAAGAAGTTTATGGAAACTGGCAAATAAATCTTGCAAATAGCAATAATGTAATTGTTGATGGAACTCCTATTGATTTCTACCAAGACGGAATTATTAATGGATTTGATGTTGACTTTTTAGAGGAAATAATCAATAGGAAAGAATTCGTTGGAGAGCAAGGATACAATACCCTTGTTAATAGTTATTTACAATTAATAAATCAACTATCAGGATAAAATGAAAAAAATAATTATTTTGGGAATTTTGTTTTTTGTACTATCTTCTTTAGCAGTTAGTGCTGAATACATCCAATTCTTGCTGGTAAATGATAATGAGGTAGTCACTAATCTTGATACAAAGATTGTTGATTACTCTACAACAAATCTTGGAATTGGAGATTATTCATACAGGGTTTATGATTCAAGCGATAACTTAATTGAAACAGTTAAATTTGATTTCAGTGGAACTAAAGTTTCATTAGAAATGCCATACCAAAATAATTTTCACAGAATAACAATACTGGATGCAAGAAACCGGATTATATACAAAGAGGATATCTCAAGATTCAGCAATAAATGTGGCAATAATAAATGTGATTTAAATGAAAATTATCTCACTTGTAGCCAGGACTGTAAAAGCGGCAGCAGTGATGGCATTTGCGATGCCTTAGAAGATGGCATTTGCGACCAAGATTGTATTAATTCAGACTCAGATTGTGGAACAGGCGAATTAAGAAGCCATCCAGAGCTTGAAGAGATACAATCAGCTAAAAAACAAGGAATCTTAATCTGGATATTAGGTTTTGTAATCCTATTGATAATTATTCTAACTATTATATCTGCTAAATATAAACCTAAAAAAAGAAGATGAATAAAAAAATAATAATCATATTTATATTAGTAATCCTCTGTTTATCCTATGTTGCTCACTCTACTAAATATTATCTTGTTGTTAAGAAAAGAGTACTTGAAGTTCCAGAATCTGAAGATGAGTAT
>JAYEIZ010000238.1:0-9151 GCA_034660355.1 Nanobdellota archaeon | reverse complement strand
GTCTTAGGTGAGCACCTAACAGCAACAACCGCAAGAGGGCAAAGACAACAAGCAAGATTCAGAATAATAGCATATAATGCATATAGGAAATCTATTTTATTTTTCTTTGAGCATTTCTACGGCAGCCAAAAGGTTAAATAAACCTATATTGTCTAGAATATATAATAAGGATGAAGAGTGTTTGTCCGTGATTATAACAAAGGAAAATTAAGCATTCTATTAGCTAAAAACCTTCAATTTAAGCTTATTTCTATTAAAAAATAGCTAAAACAGCCATGTAATCTATTTAGAGCTATATTTTACCTTATTTTAGTTTTACCCCCCTCCCCTAAAGAAAAAGCTTTATATAATATCTCGTTTACCGAGGATATAAACATAGGGGGTGTTAATTAGTGGAAGGATACTTAGAGAAGATAAAAAAAGCGAAATTAGGCGAAATTGTACCAGTTTACAAAGTAATAGATGGCCCTATAAATGCAGTAGAGTTCTTCGCAAACCTCTCTAGCTATGGAACAAAAAAGAACTCGATTCTACTGGAATCAGCAGACATTGTGCCTAAATACGGAGAATTAAGCTTAGGAAGCGCCTCTCCATGCCTAAAGATTATTGGTTATAAAGAAGAATTTGAGATTAAAGCTCTTAACCTATTGGGAAAGAAGTTCCTAAAGCTTCTAAAGAAAGACCTTAGTTTTTGTGATAAAGTAACCTATAAACAAGACACTCTAAATGGTAAGTTAGTACCTAAAAGAAGGAATGTTTCAGAAGACTCAAGATTAAGGCTAAAAACTCATATGGATATTATCCGGGCGATTACATTCAAGTTTAAACCAACCGAAAAACCATTTATCCCTTATTGCGGGCTATTTGGATCCATCTCATATGATTTTATAGACCAATTCGAAGATTTGCCAGAAAACAAAGAAGATATCCTTGAAAACCCAGATTATGAATTATACTTCTTAGATAACCTCTTTTTAACAGATCATAAGAAGAACAAGACTTACCTATTAGCAAATGCCCTAATAACAGACAATAATAGAAACGACATATACAAAAATTGCATTAAAACAATAGCATCTTACGAAAAAGCCATAACCAAAAAGCTGCCTAAACCTAAGAGATACAAGGCAAAGAAACAAGAGATCGAATCAGACACAACAAGGGAAGAATATGAAGAGATTGTAAATGTTATGCGTACCCATATAATGCAAGGAGACATATTCCAGGTTGTGCCTAGTAGAACAATAATGGCAGATTATAATGCAGAGCCACTGGACATATATCAACAATTAAGAAACCTTAATCCATCTCCCTACATGTTCTATATGAACCAAACAAAAGGTATTTTATTAGGTGCTTCGCCAGAAATGGCAGTAAGAGTTCAAGGTGATGATGAAAAGATAATTGAGATACGGCCTATAGCAGGAACAAAACCACGGGGCTTGGTTAATGAGAAAATTGAGAAAGACCTTGATTCAAGATACGAAACTCAGCTTAAGATAGATGAAAAAGAGCTTGCAGAACACACAATGCTAATAGACTTAGCCAGAAACGACGTGGCTAAAGTTTCTGAAACCGGCACTAGATACTGTAATGAGCCTTTTGTTGTAGAAAAGTATTCACACGTCCAACACCTCGTTTCTAATGTAAATGGAGTACTGAAAAAAGATCTAGATGCGTTACATGCTTACTTAGCAACAATGAACATGGGAACCTTAACCGGCTGCCCAAAAGTAGAGGCCATGACCTTAATTAGAAAGTATGAAAAAACAAAAAGAGGATTCTACGGTGGCTCTATTGGATATATAACTCCTAGCGGCGATATGGACACCGCTATAGTAATCAGAAGCATGTTTTTGAAAGGGAATAAAGCTTATGTAAGGGCAGGAGCAGGTATTGTTTATGATTCAGTTCCAGAAAACGAGTTTTTAGAGACTGAAAAAAAAGCAAAAGCATGTTTAAAGGCAATTAACTTAGCAGGTGGCTTAAATTGAATGTTTTATTCATTGACAACTTCGATTCATTTACATATAACCTTGTAGATGAATTTGAAAAAAGGAATTGTGAAGTTTTAGTATACAGAAATAATGTAGATATCAAAGTAATAGATCCTATAATCAAGAAATTCAAACCTAAATTAATCGTTATATCGCCCGGTCCAGGCACACCAAGGCAAGCTGGAATATCAAAAGAGATAATTCAAACTTACCACGAAAAGATCCCAATATTGGGTGTTTGTTTAGGGCATCAATGTATAATAGATGTTTTTGAAGGAAGAATAGATAAAGCAGTTGAAACAATTCACGGCAAACCCTCTAAAATAACTCATGACAAACAGGGAATATTTAATGGCATAGAAAATCCCTTTCAAGCAGGTAGATACCATAGCCTAGTTGGTTATGAAATCCCTTATTGTTTAGAGATCTCAGCAAGAACTGCTGATAGAGACATTGTGATGGCGATTAGACATAAGGATTTTCCTGTTATTGGTGTTCAGTTCCATCCAGAATCGATACTAACACCGGTGGGCGGGCTAATAATCGAAAATCTAATTAAGATGATTAGAAAATGATACAAGAGGCTATTTCTAAATTAATTGAAAAAAAAGATCTCACTCTAAAAGAAGCAGAGAATGTTATGAACGACATTATGTCTGGCAAAGCAACAGATGCACAAATAGCTGGCTTTTTGGTTGCTTTAAGAATAAAAGGAGAAACCATAGATGAAATCACTGCTTGTGCAAAAGTTATGAGAAATAAAGCTTCTACTATCAAACCAAAAAATCATGATAATCTTCTGGATGTCGTAGGAACAGGTGGAGATAAATCAGGAACTTTCAATATATCAACAGTATCTGCCTTTGTTACAGCAGGAGCAGGAATCCCAATAGCAAAGCACGGCAATAAAGGCGTATCAAGTAAATCAGGCTCAGCAGATGTATTAACCGCTTTAGGGGTTAAGATAGACCTCGAACCTAAAGAAGTAGAGAAGTGCATAGATGAAGCGGGCATAGGGTATATGTTTGCACCTAAGTTCCATAGCGCAATGAAATATGCCATTGGCCCAAGAAAAGAACTAGGCATTAGAACAGTTTTTAATATTTTAGGGCCATTAACAAACCCTGCTCAGGCACCTTTTGAATTAATGGGAGTCTTTAGCGAAGAACTAGTCGAACCTTTAGCAGAAGTCTTGGGCAAGTTAGGTTGCAAGCATGCTTTAGTCGTTCATGGAAATGGATTAGATGAAATCACGATTGAAGCTCCAACAAAAGTAGCAGAATACAAAGATGGACACATCACAACTTATGAGATAAAACCAACTGATTTTGGAATTAAATTAGCACAATTGGAAGAGATAAAAGGCAATTCTCCAGAAGATAATGCTAAAATTACTCTAGATATATTGACTGGAAAGGAAAAAGGCCCAAAAAGAGACATTGTTTTATTAAACTCTGCAGCAGCAATCTATGTTGGCGGTAAAGCTAATAGCATAAAAGAAGGTATAGATATAGCTATAGATTCTATTGATTCTGGCAAAGCTTTAGAAAAGCTTAATAAGTTTAAAGATTGGACTAATAAATAGGGTCCTCTTGATATTCTGAGGGTTAGAAGAATGATACTAGATAAAATCATAAAGGCTAAGAGAAAACAAGTAGCAACAAAAAAGAAAAAACTATCTTTAAGTAGATTAAAGCCTCACCTTAAGAAATCAGATAGAGATTTCAAAAAAGCAATTAGTAAAGGTTTTAACCTAATAGCTGAAATAAAAAGAGGCTCACCTTCAGAAGGAATCATAAATACTAATTTCAACCTTGAAAACATAGCAAAAACCTACCAGAAAAATAGGAAAGTTAAGGCGATTTCAGTTCTAACTGATAGGAAATTCTTCTTTATGGGAAAATCCTGTTTGAAAACTGTAAGAAAACTGACTAAAAAACCTTTGTTGAGAAAAGATTTCATAATTGATGAATACCAAATTCATGAATCCAGATTTTATGGTGCAAATGCTATTCTTTTAATAGCAAGATTATTGACAAAAGAAAAAATCGACAAATTTATCAGCATAGCAAAAAAATACGATATGGACTGTTTAGTAGAGGTCCATACCTTAGGTGAATTAAAAAAGGTTCTAAAAACAAAAGCAGACATCATCGGAATCAACAACCGTAATTTAGATACGTTAAAGGTTGACTTAAATACAACATTAGAATTAGCCAAAAAAATACCAAAAAACAAGATCATAGTTACTGAATCTGGTTATTATTCGAGTAAGGAATTAAAAAAAGTAAAAAATAAAGCAAATGCGGTTTTGATTGGTACATCAATCCTGAAATCAAAAAACATAAATAAAAAAATCAATGAATTAATGAAATAAATAAAAAACAAAAAATGACAAAAGTAAAGATTTGCGGAATAACAAATGAAGAAGATGCACTAAAGGCATCTATGTCTGGAGCTGACTATTTGGGCTTTTTAGTGGAGATAGGTTTTTCAGAAGATAAATTAACTAGGCAAGAAGCAAAAGACCTAATAAAAAAACTTCCCTTAGAAGTTGAATCTGTTTTTGTAACCTATCTACAAAAAGCAGAGCCCATAATAGAGATAGCTAAAGAGATAAATCCTTCAATCATACAATTGCACAATGATATTGAATTAGAAGAGATTGGAAAAATAAGAAAAGCACTTCCAAAAGTAAAGATAACTAAAACAATATCTGTTGTAGATGAAAACTCAATAGGTGAAGCAAAAAAATACGAGAATTATGTTGATTTTATATTATTGGACACGAAAGTTGGAGATAAGAAAGGCGGAACAGGCAAAGTTCACAACTGGGACATTAGTGCAAAAATAGTTAAATCATTAAAAAAACAAGTATTTTTAGCAGGCGGCTTAAACCCAAATAATGTCAAAGAAGCTGTAGAAAAGGTTAAGCCTTATGCCGTAGACACAAACAACGGAGTTAAGCTAAAACCAGGTAAAAAAGATTATAACAAATTAGAGGAATTCATAGTAGAAACTAAAAAATGAATATCAAGGCAATAATAAGTCTACTGTTAGGTGTTCTTTTGCTAAATACTGCTCTAGCATTAATACCTATTCCAGGAACTATTAACTTAATAGTTCTTGCCGGAGCCATAATCTTATTGTTTATTGATGGCACAAAATCAGGTTTATTTGGAAAGGCAAGTTTTGTCCTTGCAGCGATTATTGCAATCTACGCCTTACCTTCAATATTAAGCTTTATTGGTATATCTGTACCATTAGAAAAATTAGTATTTGTCTTAGCAGGAATATTATTAATAATAAACCCATTTGTTAACAGTTAAAATGAGCAAAAGATTTGGTAAATACGGTGGCATATATGTTCCAGAAACATTGATGCCTGCTTGTAAGGAATTAGAAAAAGCATTTAATAAATATAAGAATAACAAACAATTCAATACTGAGTTCTATACTCTATTAAGAGAATATGTTGGCAGGCCAACCGCACTGACATTATGTAGTAACCTAAGCAAAAGACTGGGCTGTAAATTATATCTAAAAAGAGAAGATCTTGCTCACACTGGCGCTCATAAAATAAACAATGCGTTGGGTCAAGCCCTACTCGCAAAGCATATGGGGAAGAAAAGAATAATTGCAGAGACAGGAGCAGGACAGCATGGTGTTGCAACAGCAACAGCAGCTGCTAAACTAGGATTAGAATGTGATGTCTATATGGGCAAGGTAGATATTGAAAGGCAAAAACTAAATGTCTTTAGGATGAAATTACTCGGAGCTAATGTGATAGAGGTTAATTCTGGTTCAAAAACACTAAAAGATGCTATTAATGAAGCATTAAGAGATTGGACAGCTAATGTGCAAACAACATATTACCTATTAGGCAGCGTATTAGGCCCACACCCTTATCCTACTATGATTGCTCATTTTCAAAGCATAATTGGGAAAGAAACCAGAAAACAGATATTAACATTAGAGAAAAAACTTCCCTATGCAGTTATAGCTTGCGTCGGCGGAGGAAGCAACGCTATAGGTATATTTAAAGGATTTATTAAAGACAAAAAAGTAAGGCTTATCGGGGTAGAGGCAGGAGGATTAGGGATTAAATCCGGGAAACATGCAGTAAGGTTCGCAGATAAAACAATTGGCAGACCAGGAATAATCCATGGCACATTCACATACGTCTTACAGGATAAGTTTGGACAGATTTTCAATACTCATTCAGTATCTGCTGGCTTAGATTATTGCGCAGTCGGTCCAGAACATAGTTTTTTAAGAGAAACAAAAAGAGCAGAATATTCCTATGTTACAGATAAAGAATGTTTAGCTGCTTTTAAGACATTAAGCGAAGAAGAAGGAATCATTCCAGCATTAGAATCAGCACATGCTGTTGCTTATCTAATAAAGAACGCTAATAAATTCAAGAATAAACTAGTTGTTGTCAATCTATCAGGTAGAGGCGACAAAGATATGTTTCACGCTGCAGATGCAATGGGTATGAGAATATGATAAAGATAAGAAAAGCAAAATTACATGATATAAGGGAGTTATTGGAATTATGGCAATGTTTGATGGATTACCATCAAGCTTTAGATGCTAATCAACTTCCTCTTAAAAAAAATGCTAAGACTTTGATGGAACCTTTTTTTACAAAGAACATAAGGGGTAAGGATTCATTGGTTTTGGTTGCAGAAGAAGATAAGAAATTAGTTGGTTACTTAATGGGTTTTGTTAGAAACATTCCACCAGTTTATATCGAGGATAAAATGGCATATATAAGTGATGGTTTTGTAATTAAGGAGTATAGGAATAAGAGCATTATGAAAAAAATGATTGAAGAATCAAAATCTTTTTTCAGGAATAAAAAAATGAAGCATATATATCTAATGGCTGATACAACAAACAAAAAAGGACTAATTTCATGGAAGAGAATTGGTTTTAAAGAAGAATGTAAGGAGATGTATATGAAACTAAAATGAACCGCTATAAAAAAACATTTAACCAGTTAAAAAAGAGAAAAGAAAAAGCACTAATCCCTTTTGTGGTAGCTGGTGATCCAAACTATAATACCAGCTTAAGTATAGTTAAAACATTAATAGATTCTGGAGCAGATGTTCTAGAACTAGGCCTTAGCTTTAGTGATCCTATTGCTGATGGACCAACAATACAATCAGCAGATGTAAGGGCTAAAAAAGTTAATACTGATAGATTCTTTAAATTCACAACAGAAATCAGAAAATTCAATAATACTGTTCCTATTGGAATTTTAGTTTATGCAAACTTAGTATACCAAAGAGGAATAGACAAATTCTATAAAGATGCAAAAAAAGCAGGCATTGACTCAGTACTAATTACAGACTTACCAGTAGAAGAAACAACGCCTTACATAAAAGCAGCAAGAAAGACTAAAGTAGATACTGTCTTTATCGTGTCTCCATTAACATCTAATGAAAGATTAAAGAATATATCAAAAAAAGCAAGAGGCTTTATTTATGTTGTTTCTAGATTAGGCGTAACAGGTGTAAGAAAAGAACTACAGGATGGCACATTAGGTTTATTGAGAAGAATAAGGCCAAAAACAAAAATACCCTTATGCGTCGGTTTTGGAATCTCAAAACCAGAACATATCAAAACAATTTGTAAATCCGGAGCAAACGGAGTTATAGTTGGTTCTGCTGTTGTTAAGATAATAGAAAAGAATTTAAAAAATAAGAAATTATTGTTAAGCAAATTAGAATCTTATATGAAGTATTTGAAAAAAGCAACAAGATGATCAAAAAAAACATATCTCAGATTACTAGGGTGACAATTGCATTCTCATTGATAGTTGTTGTTGCCGGACTATTAGGATTCTTCTTTGAACCTTCAATACTGGGTGCAGTTGTTTTAAACAATCAAGTTGATAAAATAAATCATCCAACTCTATATTTATTCGTCTCATTAGCATTCTTTGTAGTATACGCCCTTTACTTAAACATTAAAAAATGAAACTAAAAATAGCTCCAAGCATTTTGTCAGCAACTAAAGAAAAATTGCAGGAAGAAGTAGATGAGATAACACCTTACTCTGATTTATTACATGTTGATATAATGGATGGTAAGTTTGTTCCACCTACTACCTTCAAGGCAGAAGACATTAAAAATGTAAAAAGCAAAGTACCAAAAGACGTACATCTAATGGTAGAATACCCAATAAAAGACGGTTTTATAGATGATTATGCAGATGCAGGAGCGTCAATAATCACAATACACGAAGAATGTAAAGAAGACATTAGAGAAGCATTTAAGTTGATAAGGGACAAAGGAATCAAAACAGCTATTTCAATAAACCCTCCTACACCATTAGATAAAATAAAAGAATACCTGGATGCGGTTGATATGGTTTTGATTATGTCTGTTAATCCAGGTTATTCGGGCCAGAAGTTCATCCCAGATGTTCTTCCAAAAATAAAAGAGTTGAGGCAATTAAAGCCAGATTTAGATATTGAGATTGACGGCGGCATTACTCCCGAAACAATAAAACAAGCAGTAGATGCAGGAGCTAATGTCATAGTCGCTGGTTCTTCAGTATTTGGAAAAGAAGATAGAATAAAGGCAATAACAGACCTAAGAGAAGCTGCTGAATAAAAACAATTTTATATTCTAACTAAAATTATCTCTAATTATGGATGTTTTAGAGTGGTTATTTGCCAAGAAAGGAAAGGAAGTTGAGCTTGTAACTATAAAAAAACTGAAGGAAGAACTTAATCTCCCCATAATGGCATATAATGAGTTCTATGGTAAATTGAAGGAAAAGAAAGAACTTCTCGATATTATTCAATCTGAAAAAGATCAAACTGTAGACCAGAGAAGTGGTCAAATTATCCATGCTAGCTGCACGCATTCAGCTTTAACTATAGTTGGAAATGCAGGCCATATGCTCATACTGGAAAGAAAGCGAGATTCTGTTTTTAAATTAATAGAGACTTTTATTAGGGGTCCTAAAAGGTGGATTGAAAGAGCACCAGAATACTTCTAGGCATTTTCCCGGCAAAGTCAACTATTCTGTGTTGGGATAGTTTAGGTTGAAATGATAAAAGAATAATCCAAAAAATGCTTTAGCCCCATTCAATGCTTGAAATGATTTAAACCAATTTGTTCTTCTCTTAATCTCTT
>JAYEIZ010000237.1:0-2058 GCA_034660355.1 Nanobdellota archaeon | reverse complement strand
CTAGAGAAGGGAATGGTGCTCTTAAAGAGTATAGTAGGAATAACTCCTGTCAAGACATTTACAAATAAAAGGATCCCTTCATGGGGATTAAGGCCAGGATTGCCAATCGGATGTAAACTAACATTGAGGAGAAATAAAGCTGAAGAAATGCTACGCAGACTATTAGATGCTAAGGATAACAAATTAAATGCCCGTCAATTTGATCAAGAAGGGAATATAGCATTTGGCGTTCCTGAATACATAGATATTCCTGATGCTAAGTATGATCCTAAAATAGGGATAATCGGATTAGAGGTATGTGTGACATTAGAACGTCCTGGCTTTAGAATAAAAAGAAGAAGGATAATGAAGAGGAAGATCCCTAATAAGCATAGAGTAACAAAAGAAGAAGCAACTGAGTTTATGAAGAAAAAATTCAATGTTGAGATAGGTGTATAAAATGAGCTATTCAAGTTATAAGAAAGTTTTCAAACAACTAAAATCAAAGCCAGTCAAACTTAAGAGATTCATAAAGCATAATTCTCCTAAGGAAAGAAAATTCGGTCCAACTACAAAACACTGTAGAATGTGTGGCAATCAACATGCACACATTGGGAAATATGGGCTAAACCTATGTAGGAAATGTTTTAGGGAGATGGCTCCTAAGCTAGGATTCAAAAAATATAATTGAGGTAAAAATGTTAAACGACACATTAGCTAATGCATTATCAGTAATATTAAATGCAGAGAAGAAGGGTAAGAAGGCATGCCTAATTGGACCTTCATCAAAAATAATCAAAGAAGTGTTTAAGATAATGAATGAAGAGGGTTATATCGGATCATTTGAAGAGATTGTCACTACAAAAGGCAATTCAATTAATATCAATCTGCTTGGCAATATAAACAAATGCGGAGCTATTAAGCCAAGATATAGTGTAAAGAAAGATGGGTATGAGAAATTCGAAAAAAGATACCTTCCTGCCAAGGATTTTGGCGTTATAATTGTATCCACGCCAGCAGGTATTGTGATACATAGTCAAGCAAAGAAAAAAGAGTTAGGGGGGAAATTATTATCCTATTGTTACTAAGATGGCCAGAGAAATCAAATCTGAAATTGGAATATCTGAAGGCACCACAGTTCAAATAGAAGGGCACATAGTAAAGGTTAAAGGTAAAGCTGGAGAAACAAGCAAGGTGTTATCCAACCCTAATGTAAAGATAAGTAATGAAGACAATAAAATAATAATCAAGGCTTTAAAATCAACAAAGAGAGAGGTAAAGTTAGTAAAAACATTCACAGCTCATATAAAGAACATGTTAAAGAGTGCAAATGAAGGTTCTGAGTATATCCTAAAGGTATGTTCAGGGCATTTTCCGATGAGCCTCTCTGTTAAGGGCAATGAGCTTATTATAAAGAATTTTTTTGGAGAAAAGATTCCAAGAATACTTAAGATAAAAGAAGGAGCTAATGTAAAAGTAGAAGATACTAAGATAACAGTACAATCAGCAAGCAAGGAGTTATCTTCCCAGGTTGCGGCTGATATTGAACAATTAACAAAAAGAACAAAATATGATTCAAGAATCTTTCAAGATGGTTGTTATATCGTCTCTAAGGATGGTAAAGAGATAAAATGAAGAAGCACAATTTTGTCAGGCAAGACTTTCATAAGAAAAGGTTAAGAAAGAGGTGGGTAAAGCCTCGCGGCCTACATTCTAAGATCAGGCTTAAGCATAAAGGACACGCTAGAAAAGTATCTAACGGTTATGGTTCACCAAGAAAGTTGAGAGGATTAAGCAAAGAAGGATTAATCGTAGTTTTGATTCACAACGAAGATGGATTAAACAAAGTAGATAAAGAAAAACAAGGAGTTATTATCTCTAGAACTGTAGGTACAAAGAATAAAATCTTGATGTTAAAGAAAGCTAAAGAGAAAGGAATAAAAATATTGAATATTAAAGTTGATGATTATCTTAAGAAGAAGGAAAAAGAATCAGAAGATAAGTTGAAAAAGAAGAAAGTTCCCCTTCTTTTAATGATACTAAAAAAGCTATTTCTTATTTAGACTCTTCTAATAAAAT
>JAYEIZ010000236.1:0-2071 GCA_034660355.1 Nanobdellota archaeon | reverse complement strand
TTGACCTAGTATTGGTGGAGTATAATTACCTACACAACTAGTACTAGCTGCTGAATAACAATAAAAAGTAGTAGGAATATCTGCGGCTTGGAATTTAGTCTCTGCTTCAATATCAGTAATATCTCCCATCCACATATTTAAATTTTTCATATCTCCTACAAGACCTACAGCTTCATTTGCTAGATCTAAAGATACAGGTTTTTGCAATTCCCCTAGTTGTAAATAACCTGAAGGGTACTGTGCGTCTCTGCGAGGCCATATAGCTGACTTTGTACCATCAATATATATAAAAGAACTACCACACATCCACCATCCACAATTATAACCTATACTTGAATAGATAAGATGATGCCAAGTATTTGGTTTAAGAATTACATCAAAATGGTCTTCTCTATAACTACCTATAAAAGTAGCACGTATAAGTTTTTTATTTTTATTATCATAAGCTATGAACTCTGAATGATAAGTGTGAAAATCATCTCCATAACAAATAATACTATATATATCTTGACCAGGTATTTCCCTAAACAAAAAAGTTATTTCTAAACCATAAGAATATTTGTAAACTGAAGCTTCTACATAATTTAAAATTGGTATATCTGACCAATATATACCTGAGGATCCAACAAATTGAGCTACATTTTTATACTGCATATTTACATCTGTATTTACATACCCCACAGTATCTATGGAATCATTTTCTAAAGAAGCTTGTACAAGATAGTTTCTAATTGCCAAAATACACCTCCCTATCATTAAATAATGGTAATACATCTTGTGCTTCAAGATAATCTGTATCGGTTACTCCAGCTACAGGAGGTTCTGTACTATTTAGAGCATCAAACTCAGCTCTTAAGTCTACTATCTGTTCATACATAATATAATTGGTTCCAATAAGTTGTAAATTAGCAGTACTTTTTAAATTAGAATTTACAACTAGGTTCGCTGGATCCACTAGTTCATTATATACTCTTAGGTCACTATATCCACCAGATCTACTTGCTTCCCGCCTAAAATAATTACCAAGAGTAGTGAATTTTTTTTGATAACCCCATTGGTTCCAATAAGAACTGACAGCGTTAATAATTAAATTATTATCAACATATAATTTAATCATATCACCACACTGTTGAAAAACTATATGATACTGTTGCCCATGTACTGATAAACTATTACCAGACTCCTCGGGAGTCACTCCAGCAGTTGTAAAAATTCCTAATTTATCTGGAGCAACATTGTAGGTTGTTACTCCATAAGTTGTAGAGTTATTATCAAAACCAAGATAAAATTTTTCATACTCATAAGGTACAGTTTCAATATTATAGGTAAGTTTAAAACTTATAGTTAATGGTAAGGAAGTGCTAATACTATAGGGTCCATCAGGTATACTTATAGCTCCATGTATAGAAGTAGTTTCTAAAACTACTTCTGTAGGAGCAAGGGTATAATCACCGTATAAAGATACATCAACTTTATTCTTATGACTATAGTCACTTAAATCACCATTGTTTAATGGATACCACATAATTGGATCTAAGTAATCCATTATAAATAAATTTTGAACATCTCCAAATGATATAGTATAATCAAAAACACGTAGAGCTTTAACAGTTCCAGTTCCAGTTCCAGTTCCAGTTATCATATTAGTAAAAGAAAAGGAACTATAAGGTGATGAGCCTACTAATACTTTATTAATATAAATATCTGAACTATTAATAACTACAAAATGATGAAAAACATTAAGTATAGGTAAGATATCTATTAGTTTATTATTAGAATAATATGAGCCATCTTGTAGCTTAAATAGCTCATTAAAAAATGTAACATCAGCTAAAGAACTAAATTTAAACCAACCACTAAATGATCCAATTGAACTAATAGACTCACTAAAAGTAAGATTATCAGTTTCTAAATAACTTCTAATATCTGTAGATACATAGTTACAAGTAGAAGCTACAGTGTTAGTACTAGTACCTACATTAGTGTTATCATTATTAAATTGTATATCTATTATTGGGTCTGTAGTAAACATATTCTATCCTTTCTTATAAAAGGTTCAATATCTTCTGGC
>JAYEIZ010000235.1:0-2076 GCA_034660355.1 Nanobdellota archaeon | reverse complement strand
TTTCTATAATGACATAATACCATCCAGCTACTGTTGTAGTTTGAAATGTGTCTGGTTGATATGCGATTATTGTACCATCTGTAGCAACTTGTGAGTCTATGTTAATCTGACCAAAGAATTCAAATGGAATTGCAGGAGGTAAATCTGATGCATAAGCTGCAGAAGCGAAGCTAATCAGCAGAACAAGTAACAATAAGTTAAGTCTCTTCATATATACCCCCTATATATCATTGAAGAATTGCTACTACTATAAAATTTTTTAGTTTTTATTACTTTAATTTTTCTAATAGTGTAAAAACCTTGTCCAAGGTGCCGTCAATTGATTTCTTACCCACTTCGTCTTTTTCAAAAGGATGAACTATTGCACCACCAAAATGATTATTGTCTCCTACTACAATCATGCCTTGGATATGCATCCAGGCATGAGTTGCCTGAATTGTGAATTCTTGTCCGCCATTTCTACTGCGCCCAATTGCAATTGCTGCACCTACCTTATCTTTAAGCTTAAAATCATCTCTTCTTAAAGACAAAGTCCGGTCAAATAACGCTTTTAATTGTGCTGATAAACTGCCAAAATAAACTGGGGAAGATGCTATAATTGCGTCTGCTTCTGCCATTTTTGGCCTTATGTCTTCCATTGAGTCTTTGATGGAACAAGTCCCTTTTTCCCTTTTGCATTGGTCACATGCAATACAAGGCTTTACATTTATGTTTGAGAAAAGTATCTTTTCTGTTTCGTAGCCTTTTTCTTTGGCTTTTTTCAGAACATAGTCAACTATCTTTTCGTTATTTCCATCTGGTATTGGAGAACCACTAATTGCAAGAATTTTCATTTTAGTATCTTCTTTTTTATTCCTGAAGGATGTTTCTTCATAGCTTTTAATGCTTGGTTATATTTCAATAGGCGGTTTTTAGCACCGTGATATTGAATTACAGATTCTGCATTTGCTCTTGCTAATCTTAGGGCAAATTCTATGTTGTTTTTCTTTATCATACCTGACAAGAATGTGCAGGCAAATGCATCTCCTGCTCCAGTTGTTTCTATAATCTTTATATTGTTTGACTTAATAAAATACATATAGCTTCCATCATAAGCATAAGCTCCAACTTTAGAATCTGTTATTATCACAATCTTAGCTAGTTCTTGCAATGTTTTTAGCAGGTCTTCTATTTTTTCTTTTTTTGTCATTAAGGCTGCTTCTTCTTTATTTAGTACAAAGATATCCG
Source organism: Nanobdellota archaeon (assembly GCA_034660355.1). GTDB lineage: Archaea > Nanobdellota > Nanobdellia > Woesearchaeales > JACPBV01 > JAYEIZ01. The sequence continues at coordinate 849 of JAYEIZ010000235.1, read as the reverse complement.
TCCTTTTTAAGATTTCTTTGCAGTAATCAATTCCTTTTTCAGCTAAGTAAGATGAAGCGTTAAATGCTATCTTTATTCCTTTCTCTTCTGCATATTTTGCTAGTTTGATTGCGGTTTTGAATGATTGATCAAGCATTGTTGAGAAATATAACCATTTTGTCCTTACTTTATTTAGTTTAAGCTCATCAAACTTTAAGTCATTATTACATCCCTTAAAAGAAAGTATGGTTCTGTCATGCTCTAAGCTGTCTAAAAGGATAGAAAAACCAGTTCTTCCTTTTTTATCATGAACTATTAATGAAGTATCTATCTTTTCTCTTTTAAGATGATTTTCTACTTTATTAGCGTTAGACCCTGTTCCCATCTTAGTGATACAAGCTACTTTATGGCCTAATCTTGCTAAAGCAACTGCAGTATTTGTAGCTCCACCGCCTGTTGTAAAGTTTAATTCCTCAATTAATATCTTAGCGCCTGTTGGGTATGCTAATAAATCTGTTTCTCCTTTGCCATCTATTATCTTGATTAATTCTGAATTCTTGGTTCTGGCAAAAACATCAACTGTAGAACTTCCTAAAGTTATTACACCGTACATAGATTCAATATGTAATTATCTAGTATAAATAGATTGTGGTTTATTCTGTTTTCTACTATTTTATTAAGAATTTCAAAAATAATAATGGCTTCGGACGACCTTCGGTCTACTCGGCACTCCGAAGGAGCCAACCCAATGTCGTTAAGTTAAGGATTTTCTCGTCTATATTTATCTAACTCCTTTAGATTACTTAATAATTTCTGTGCCGTTCCAATATACCTTATATTCTTTGTAACATACTTGCCCCTTACCTTAAC
>JAYEIZ010000234.1:0-2076 GCA_034660355.1 Nanobdellota archaeon | reverse complement strand
GGATGACGTTGCTTATTGGTTGAATACTTATCCGAATGGTGCTCGTAATGAACTCTGCTCAGGAACTTTGTTTTTTAAGAACAATGATAAGAGCCGAGAAATTTGTGATAAGTGGATTGATCTTTGTAAGGACAACTTTGAGTTGTTAGAGCAGGATAAATTAAAACAGGCAATCAAAGCAACTAAAGATGTAAAAACATTTATATTGCCAGTTGAATATTGTGCGATATACGATCACCCTCTCGTTAGAGGGATAGAACCAGTGATTAGTCATTATCAGGCTAGTCGAAGATTAAAATAGGAGGGTATATGCCAGAAGAAAAGGAAACCTTGAACCCTGAGGAAACAACGGAAACTTCAAGCCCTGAGTTGGATTCTAATGTCAATATTGATGCAGGAGATTCAGAGGAAACAAACGAGGAAAGTAAAGAAGTAAGTAATGAAGAAAGTAAGGAAGTAAGGAATGACGAAAGTAAGGAAGCAGAAGTTGACGCGGGAAAACCAGAAGTCGAAGAGACTAAGAAGTCTGGTAATTGGTGGGAAGGATTACCTGTTGATTATCAGAATGATCCGGACGTAATAAAATATAAATCTCTCGAGGAATATGTTAAAGGAAATAGAGAGGTTCGCAAGCTCATTGGCAAAGATAAGATTGTTGTTCCTTCAGATAAATCTCCTCAAGAAGATTGGGATAAGTTTTATCAGAAGCTCGGCAGACCGGAGAATTCAGTAGATTATGTTGCGCCGGAATTGCCTGAGGGTTCTCCAGAAGCTTTAAAAATGAAAGAAGAGAACATGGAGCTTATTAAAGACAGAGCTCATAAGATGGGATATACAAAGAAACAATTTGCGGAGTCTTTGGCTCTTATCAATGAAATTAATCTTACTTCTTATAATCAAGAGCTTGAGAAGGCTCAGAAGTTAAAAGAAACCACTATGACAACACTCCGGCAAGAATGGGGTGCTGCAACAGATACTAAGGTAGATGGCGCGCAGAAGGTTATTAATACATTCTTCGGCGATAAGAAGATGCACAAGGCCTTTGAGGTTTTGTCTAGTGATGAAGGATTTGTTAGAGGAATGGCACAGATAGCCGAAAACATTGGCGAAGATAAGATAGCAGGAAAGGCAAGGGAAACTATGACGCCTAAAGAAGCTCAAACTAAGATTGATGCTATTATGGCGGGAAATGCCCCAGAGTCTAAAGCTTTCTTTAGCGATACAAACCCTGAACATGAAGCCGTAAAAGATATGGTGACAAATCTATATCGCATGGCTGAGGCAGGTAAATAATGGATATAAAAAATCTTAAATTAGAAATATTCAAAGCTGTGATTTCTTCAGGATCTATGCAACAAAAAGATAATTGGAAATCAACAGCTGATTCAGTATACAATTGGATTGAAGGTAAGGACACGGCGGAAGCTCCCAAACCTAAGCCAAGAAGTTAGCCTAGACACGCTGAGACGCCCTAGGAAAAATGTATGTCTGCCCCTTTGTGGATACCAGATTAGATTAACTTAGTATAAACAATTATTAAACAAAGGGGAAAAAAGATGAGTACTCCTGATACAATATATGCTAAACAATACGGATCTATGGTCTATATGCTAGCACAGCAAAAAGGATCTAGACTTCGTGATGCTGTAACAGTAAAAAGTGGTGTTGTGGGCGAAGAATGTTATATCGATCAGGTATCAGCATTTGCCGCTAATGCTAGAACTTCACGTCTAGCACAAACAAATCCTACTCTAGCAGCTTATGCTAGACGTAGAATAGCTCTTGAAGATTTCTACATTGCTAAAGGCATTGATAAGTTAGATGATGTCCGAACATTGGGCGATCCAACAAGCGCTATAGTTCAATCTGGATATGCAGGTATGGGTCGTCAAATTGATGACTTGATAATTGCTGCACTTTCAGGAACAGCTTATACAGGTAAAGTAGGTGGAACATCTACGACTTTACCTTCAGCACAAAAAGTAGTTGTTGGTTCTACAAACTTAACTCTTACAAAATTGTTAAGCGGTCTAGAGATTCTTAATGGTAACGATATTGATCCTAGCGATCCTAAAT
>JAYEIZ010000233.1:0-2077 GCA_034660355.1 Nanobdellota archaeon | reverse complement strand
TGACACCATTACTCCACGAGAGGTGGAAAGGTTTTTAGTTACAGTTCTCAATGTTGTCAAAAAGAACGTAAAGGAACTAAAATCTCTATCACAAGAGAACATTTTGCGACTAAACAATACTTTAAACGATGTAGTCAATACATTAGAGGTAAAAAATAGCGAAATTAGCCTGCTTGTTGATAAAAAAGTAGACAAGAACACATTTGAATCACAAATTCAAGAGCTAAGAGGTTATGTTCTTGCATTAGCGGAAGAAATACCAGAAATTCAAGAGATTGACGAAGAAGGAATCATTGAAAAGGCACTAGAACGTGTAGAATTTCCTGAAACAGAAGAAATCACAGGAGAAGATATCGTAGACAAGATAAATGAGTTATCAATAACGCCAGACAAACAGATAGATGCTTCTCACATCAAGAATTTACCACCAACTAAATATTATGGCGGAGGAGGTGGAAGTACAGACCTTTCTAATGTTGATCTTATAGGGTTCAACATGACCAGTGACACTGATGCAACACAAGGACAGCTCAAATGGGATTTAGACCATGAAACAATAGTAATAGGACTTGATGGAGAGAGTGTGCCTATAAACTTTGACAGTGACACCTTTGTTAATCAAACAGGCTCAACTATTCCAGCTGGTACTCCTATTTACGCATCAGGTACATTAGGTTCATCTGGTAAAATAACCGCTGCACCATTCCTTAATGATGGCTCTATAGACCAGATGTATTATATTGGTATCACTTGGGGGGAAACAGAGAATGGTGGAAGTGGGGTATATATATCTGGCTCAGGTAAGTTAAGAGGTATTGATACATCAGCATATGTAGATGGAACAGTATTATATCCATCTGAAACAGTAGCGGGAGGTTATCAAACAACAGTGCCAACGATTGGGTTTATTTTTCCTATTGCATTTATTATTCACAGCCACGCCGAAAATGGTGTAATGGCAATACGTTGGACACAACAATCTTTATCTATGAGTAAACAAATAAGTATAGTAGACAGTACAGGGTGGGCAGATGGTAGTGATATCCACCTATCAGACACAACTTACTGGAACGCCGATAAGGCAAATATCAAGCAATTACGCTTTGAAACAGATGCTACCGATTGGGATTTGTGGATATTACAGAATGACAACGGATATGCAACAGATGATGCTCGTATCACAGCGAGAAAGCTCATAGATGGAGCTTCTGGTAACATTTCATTAGATTTAGACATTACCTATGAAGATGAGGATGCCTCAAAAGAAGTACACCTTTATTTCGTCGATAATGATGGGTCGAACACACTCGATAAGGTCGAGATATTAGCAGTTAAAGCAAATTAGTATTATGAATGTAGATATAGCAACTTTAGAAGAAAAGAAACAAAAACTAGATGATATTAAAATTCAACTAGGGCAACCATTAGCACAAGATGCTCAAGAAGGTCTTGTTGGTGAGGCGATAGAAATTATCAATACTATGTAATATGGCAGTAACAGTAAGCGTAACCGCAACAAAAATTGATATCACCTCTACTGACGGAGTTCAGGAGACATGGGACACATGTGTAACAGCAATCAACGCACATACAGCGGGGACTGTTACTGGTACAGGAACAAGTGGAGACCCATATACAATAACAGCTGCTAGTTATAGGGAGCTGGAATTTAGTAGTGGAGTTAAGGTTAAATTTGTAGCTGGTACTTATACCGATTGGCAATGGGGAACAACATCAGGTACTTATGTTATATTTGATGCCTCTAGTGGTTGCGAAATAGAAATAGAACAAGGTTGTAATTTCAATTTTGGTTCAACGGGAACCTATAAAAGAGGATATGTTTATCTTTATGGTAAGGTAACAGCTCAAGCTAGTAGCGGTAATGAGATAGTCTTTGAGAATTATAGAAGTATGTACATTTACTCAAGAGACACTCAAGTTATGGATTATGTCTTTCTTAAGAATTGTACTTACTCTTCAGGTTATATGATTTATTTAGGTTTGATGACTTATACAACTATTAGACCTGTTTGCTCGTACACTAATTTTAAAGTATTTAATGATAATCATGGTTTAA
>JAYEIZ010000232.1:0-9253 GCA_034660355.1 Nanobdellota archaeon | reverse complement strand
GAGTGTAGATAAAAAGATGTTTGGGGGGAATGTCAGGCAAAAAAGAGAAGATAGGATCAATACTGCTTTGTTTTGCAGAGCAATATGGCATAACCTATTCAGGCTTTAATCCTGTCCCAGAATCGCTATTTTAGTTGCCGACAAAAGTAAAGCATAAGAATTGTCTGTCTTTCTATGTTTAGCAACAGAGATTTATTATGCATTATTTATGTCTGCTACTATTTATTGAGTAGTTTCTTGATAAACTCCTCCTTCTCTAACAACCCAAAACTTCCCTCTTTACAGCTCTCCTCATCAAACTTCTCTACTTTGTCTCCTTCAGAATTCTTATCATAAATCAAGAAAGGCACAGGATCACTTACATGCCCTCTTGTCTTAATAGGAGTAGGATGATCAGGCAGCAAAGCAATCCTAACATCTTCTTTCAGATTTGAAAGAACCCTTCCAAGTAACCTTTTATCAAAATCCTCTATACATCTTATCTTTAACTTGCAGTCACCTTCATGTCCAGCTTCATCAGCAGCTTCAACATGAACATAAACTAAATCATGGTTTTCTAAAGCTTTAATGCAAGCATCTGCTTTTCCTTCATAATTTGTATTATAAAGCCCGGTTGCTCCCTCTACATTAATAACATCAAAGCCAGCATATAGCCCTAATCCTCTTATTAGGTCAACTGCAGTTATTACAGCACCTTTAATATCATACAGTTCCTGAAATGTTTTCATACTTGGTTTCTTACCTGGCGACCAAGGCCATATAATATTTGCAGGATCTTTTCCTTCTTCAACCCTTTTAACATTAACAGGATGCTTAGAAAGTATTTCTTTTGATTTAAGCATCAGTTCATTGAGTAATTCAGCAGTCTCCCCCCCTTCAGAAGAAATAGCCTTGGGCATTAACTTATCATACTCTTCATCAACATAATCATGCGGCGGCTTGCAATCTACTTTCTCACTAAAGCCATTTTTCAAAACCAACAAATGCCTATAACTTACGCCGGGATAGAACTTTACATTTTCACTTCCCAATTCCTTATCTAGTGCCTTAATCAACTCAGCACCTTCTTCATTAGAAATATGCCCGGCAGAATGGTTCTTTATCTTTCCATCCTGAACACAAATTGTATTGCACCTAAAAGCTACATTATTCTCTCCTAAAGAAACATTCATTGCAGCTGCCTCTAAAACTCCCCTTCCTTGAAAATAAATCAAAGGATCATAGCCTAAGATAGAAAGATTAGCAACAGCACTGCCTTTACTAAAATTTTCAGGTATTGTTCTAAACAACCCGCATTTTCCTTTCTTTGCTAAACTATCAATATTTGGCTTATCAGCAACCATCAATGGCGTCTTTCCATCTAATTCATCACAAGAATAATCCGCTGCACCATCTACAATGAAGATTATACACTTCATTTCTATCCTAAAACCATCAATAATATGTAAATCTTTCTTTTTGTAATATGTCTTATTATCTACTTCAAAATGATAAAATTTATATATCCGGCAAAACTTCCATTAAATTAAGATGGATGGAAAAACCCCAACACCATTATCACTTGATGGATATCTGAGAATAGAATCTGATTCTGAAAAAGAAGAGTATCTAACTGAATTAATGGCTCAATATCCTCAGATAGGGCGTGACTGTGGAGAGAGACGCGATTTAATCTTAAAAGCAGCAGAAGCTATTCAGAGTGATAAACCACTTAGTGATATTGAAATCTTAATTGAGACTTACCAACGTGGAAACAATGAGATCGCTTTTTTTCTTGGTGAACTCTACAGGGAACATAGCGCTGGACATCCAATATATGGTATGCGTAAAAATTCAGATGATGGTGTAGAATCAGTAGTCCAATTAACATTACTGGATCCACATTCATTATTTACTCTATCTGGAGATGATTACGTAGCTCAAATAAGAAAGAAAGAAAAACTTCATAGAAAAGCATCTTTTGGGCTTAAAGGCTTAACTAGCGTTGCCGGATTTGAAAATAGATTATCTAAAGTAAGGACATATATTAACGAGAAATAAACATTCATTAACTCATTATCATTCTCTTAAATCCATCATAATCATCCTCTAAAACTTCAAAATTCTCTTCCTTATCATCAAGAGAAGCTAAACTTTCAGGAACTTTTGGCTCTATACCTATCAATTCTTTTATCTTCTCAGGGAATTTTGCAGGATGCGCAGTTTCTAAACAAACAACTTTGCTTTCTTCCTTAGATTTCTCATACGCGCAAACTCCGACTGCACCATGCGGCTCAAGGATGAAGTTGTGTTTTTTGTAGAATTCTTTTATTGTTTCATCAACTTCTTCATTTGATATTGAGAAAGAAACTAAATCTCTTCTTAACCTTTTCATATTAGGTTTTTTATTTAAGACACCTTTTCTGATCACTTTACCCGAATCATCTCTTTCATCATTTATCCATCCACCATACATATCAATTACTCTTGCAAGATTGCTTGGATGTCCAACATTCATTGCGCTTGAACTGCAATTCTTTGAAGGGACAACAGGTTCATAATATCCTGTTTTTAAGAATTTAGGGAACTCATCATTATCATTAACAGCTACAATGAACTTCTTTATAGGTAATCCTATCTCTCTTGCCAGCATTCCCCCAATCAAATCACCAAAATTACCAGAAGGAACACAAAATACATCATTTCTTATTTTCAAATAAACATAACAATAATAACATGCCTGTGGAAGTAGTCTTCCGAAATTAATAGAGTTAGCCGAAGTTAGATTCAAATTAGAAATATCTTTATCATTAAATGCTCTTTTCACAATTGCCTGACAATCATCAAATGTTCCCTTAACTGCAATTGCTTTTACATTCTTTCCGAGAGTAGTCATCTGCTTCCTCTGCCTGTCAGATATCTCTCTCTCAGAAAAAAGAACTATAACATCAATATTCTCTACATTATAAAACGCATTAGCAACTGCTCCACCCGTATCACCAGAAGTAGCAACGAGAACAGTTAAATTCTTATTATCCTCCTTAGCAAAATAACCCATTAATCTTGCCATAAGCATTGCTGCAAAATCTTTGAATGAAGCAGTAGGCCCTTGGTCTAAGCTCATAATATATAATGTCTCAGTTATTTTCTTAACTGGAACATCAAATGAATAAGCATCTTTGACCAACTCTTTTAACGTCTCTTCAGGAATCTCCTTAACAAATTGTTTTGTTATCTCATATGCAAGTTCCCAATAAGGTTTATCCTTTAATGATTCAAAAAACTCTTTACCTAATTTAGGAATAGAAGTAGGCATATAAAGCCCATAATCAGGTGCTTGCCCTATCAGGAGAGCTTCTTTAAAACTAACAAGAGGTGCTTCCCTATTTGTGCTTTTGAATAAGATTGGCATAATTAAATAAGAAAAGCATTTTTATTTTAAATTTATTGTTTTTCACGCATCTTAATTATTTCTTCAATTATCAAATCAACTTGATTTTTTAGAAAACCCCTTATTCCGTTACTTAAAGCCCATCTGATAGTGTTCGAATCAGTTGAAGATATTATTATATCTGCAAATGGCTCTTTTTCTTGTATCATAGAAACAGCATCTTTTGCAAGAAAATCAACTTTTCCATCCGGTACATGACGAAATCTCCCATCAATAATATACGTATCCGCACTATTTGTTTGTAAGTAACATCTTAATTCACTAAGAGATTCTATCCCCTCATAACCTATATCTTCTTCCGTTATGCTTTGCATATATCTCTCACGCCATAATTCAGTATCTTCTACATGCAGCACTTGATACTCCATAATCTTAAGAAACCTTAATTCTTTTTATTTTTTATGGCTTTCAGCATAGTTCAACCAATATCTTAGCACCCACTTTAGAAGTCATCTCCTTAACATCTTTTGAAGGATTAATCTCAACTAGATCATAAGCCTTAACATTCTTCAATTTCTTCAGCCTATTTAAGAAATAAAGTAAATCACGAGTACTTAACCCCCCTGGTTCAATATACCCAGTACCTGGCGCATACGCTGGGTCTAAAACATCAATATCAATACTCACATACAATGCATCAAAATCCTTAACAACAGACATTATTGAATCAGAAACTTCGTTAACCCCTTCTGCCACAATCTCTTTCATTGGAAAATATTTTATCTTATTCTTTCTAATAAACTCCACTTCATTCTTATCCCAATTTCTGGTGCCAACTAAAACAATATTCTCTTTTCTTATAACACCCAGATTTACAAGTCCGCAAACTAAATCTTCCTGCGAAGGAGGCATAAAATCATTCTCACAATCAGGATGCGCATCAAATATTATTATTCCAGGATTCTTTGGAAACACTTCAGAAAAAGCTTTAACAATAGGGAAAGTTACAGAATGATCCCCACCTAGAAACAACGGCTTAGAAGTTTCTTTCAAGATATCTTTAGCTTTAGTATAAATATTCTTATTAGTCTCTTCAATATTTCCAGAAACTACTGAAACGCAATCTTCATCAAAAGTAGGCAAAGAACCTGACTCGCTAAGAAACAACTCCTTTGTTTTGCTCAAAACCAAATCCGGAGCTAGTTCTGCTCCATCTGCTTTCCCTAAACCACCTTGTGAAGATTTTATTTTAATAACTTTCATACTTCTCGGGATTATTACGGCGTATTTAAAGATTATTATTTACTACTATCCCTCCACAAGAAATCTTTATATAATTCCCACTATTCTTTTATAGAAAATTAATAAAATTGGGGGGATGTAAAATGGGATTAGTACCGATGAGAGTTCTATTACGCGCTGCTGAAAAAGGAGGCTATGCAGTAGGAGCATATAATGTGAATAATATGGAGCAGGCACAAGGAATAATGGCTGCTGCAGTTCAAACAGAGTCTCCATTGATATATCAAGTAAGTAGAGGTGCTTTACAATATTCAAATAAGGAGATTCTAAGAGATATAATTTTGTCTATAGTGAACATGAACCCTCAAGTTCCAGTTGCATTACACCTAGATCATGGAAATAGTCCTGAATCATGTATAGAAGCAATTAAGTTAGGATTTACTTCTGTAATGATGGATGGTTCCCTTCAAGAGAATGGAAAAACCCCTTCTGATTATGGATATAATAGGGATGTAACAAGAGCAGTAGTTAAGTACGCTCATGAAAGGGGCGTAACCGTAGAAGGAGAGATTGGTTGCTTAGGCGGGTTAGAGGATGGTCATGGATCTGGTGAAGAAAGAATAACACTACCTGGAGACCTACAAAGATTATTTGCAGATTGTGGTATGGATGCCTGTGCTATCGCATGGGGAACTTCTCATGGAGCATACAAGGGAGTAAAAGGGCAGCCTCCAAAACTCAGACATGATGTTGTTAGAGCATGTCATGAACAAGCTCCAGGCGTCTATCTTGTGAGTCATGGTTCTTCAAGTGTTCCTGCTGAATTAGTTGAGAAGGTAAATAGTTTTGGCGTAATTAGAAAATATGTAGGTGCAGACGGTCATAAACATTTATCTGCTTATGGGGAGGACTTTGATTTAGAGATAGCAGATCCTAAAAAAGTATTAGATTTCCTTGTAGAATCACAAAGAATGCCTGAATCAGTTGGAGTGCCAATGGAAGACTTACAACAAGCAATACAAGAAGGAATGAGAAAAATAAATGTTGACACAGATGGTAGGCTTGCTGTTACTGGCACAATACTAGATGTTTTTGAAGCAAACCCTAGTGAATTTGATCCTAGAAAATATCTTGGACCTGCAAGAGATGCAATAGCAAGTTTTGCAAAAGTAGGGATGATTGGCTTTGGTTCAGCAGGGCACGCAACAGATATTGATCAAAGCATAACTCTGAAAGAAATGGCTAGACAATATAGACAATGAATGATTAATAAATTCTCAAACCCTTTTTTTCTTTGATTTCTTTAATTTCAAAGCTTCAATCTCTTTCTCATCAGTTATCTCACCAACTAGCTCTTCAAGAACATCTTCTAATGTTACAATTCCTTTCAGATTATGGTGTTCATTAAGGACAATAAACATGTGTACATTCTCAGATAGAAACTTCTTAAGCAGCTGATCTATCTTTGTAGTGTGCAAAACAAAAGGAACATGCCTAATCATCTTTCTCAAAGGGATATCAGTTTTGTTCTCAACACACTTTTTCAAAATATCACTCTTAAGTATAACTCCGGTTATATGCTCTGGATCCATTCTATAAATAGGAATCCGGGTATATGGCGTTTTCAATATCAAAGATAAAACATCTTTAAGCTTCCTATTTGCATCTAAGCTAAACACCTTATTCTTAGGAACCATTATATCTTCTACTTCAATATCATCAAACTTAAAAACATTCTTTATCAAAGCTTCTTCTATCTTCTTAATAGCTCCAGCGTCTTCCCCCATCTCAACTATTGTCTTAATCTCTGCTTCCGTAACAACAGGTGTTTTTTTCATCTCCCATCCAAATAGATTCATAAACATTAATGCAATCCAATCAAAGAAAACTACTAGTGGGTACAAAACAATACTTAACAAATATATTGGCTTTGCGACAAGCAAAGAAAACCTCTTATTGTGGTGAGTTGCAAATGTCTTAGGAGTTATCTCACCAAAAATTAATAATAGAAACGTCATTAAGCCAACTGCTAGACTCACAGCATTATTCTGGAATATCTTTATTGCAATCAAAGTAGCAAGAGCTGACGCAGTAACATTAGCCAGATTATTACAGATAAGAATCGTTATCAGTAATCTTTTTGGATCATCTTTCAACTTTTTTAATGTTCTAGATCCCGCTTTCCCTTGTTTCACCATATGTTTCACTCTAAGCCTAGAAATAGAAACTAAAGCAGTTTCAGAGCCTGAAAAGAATGCAGATAAAGCAAGCATCATAAACAACAATATGATTTCATATAGTAATGTCATTTTACATGTGCTCCAGCACTTCAATTCCTAACAACTCTAAACCATTCTTTAATACTCTTCTAACACATTCTATCAATAATAATCTTGCTTTTTTTAAATCTTTCTCTGCTTTCAGCACAGGACACGCATTATAGAAAACAGAAAAGCTTGAACTTAAGCTATACAAATACCCTGAAATCAGGTGCGGCTTCAATTGTTCAGTTGCATCTTTGATAACAGAAGGCATATTCCCTAATAGTTTTATCAATTCAACCTCTTCTTTCTCCTTAAATAGGCTAAAATCCAGATTAGAATCTATCTTGCTCTTGTCCTTCTTCATTATTGAGCATATCCTGGCATAAGCATATTGTAGATAAGGCCCCGTATCACCTTCAAAATTCAAAGCATGTTCCCAGTTAAAGACAACATTCTTCTCAGAGCTAACCTTCAATATAGCATATTTTACTGCACCATAGGCTATCTTCTTAGCATTATCTGAACTAAAGCTTCCGTGCCTTTTCTTTATCTCCTTCTTAGCTTTTTCCAAGGCCTCTTTCATAAAATCTTCTAACAGCACAACAGTACCTTTACGTGTAGACATCTTCCCTTCCTGCAACAAAACAAAAGAGTAGAAAACAGGTTGAGGGGTAGGATGTTTCATCAGCTCTAAAGCAGCTTTTACCTGTTGGAAATACAGCTTTTGATCTTCACCTAAAACAAGGACAGAATCACCTTTCTTAACATTCTCATGATAAGCTAAGTCTCTTAATGGATACAAAGAAGTTCCATCACTTCTTGTCAGAACAAGATAAGGTGCTTTCATCGCTAACTTAAACTCTTCTTGGTTCAAAACTTTCCTATTCTCTTCATCTGTAAATAATTTTCCCGTCTTCTCTAGTTTCTTCAGTATATCATCTGTTTTTTTGCTCCATAAATAGTCAGATTCATAGTCAAATTTATCATATTCAATCCCTAAGTCAGAGAAAATCTTATTCTGTCCTTTAATACATATATCTACAATCTCCCTAAATCTTTTTCTTATATCATTATCCCCTTTCTCTAGTTTATTCAATAGTTCAAATACCTTCTTTTCTAACTCTGGATTTTTTTCAACCTTTTCATTTATCTTAACATAAAGCGTCAACAAATCATCAAAGCTTACTTTTTTTTTGCCATATGATCCTAAAATAAGCATTGCTATCTGCTTTCCAACATCATTAACAAAGTAATGTGTTTCAACATCATAATCCTGAAACTTAAGAATCCTAACAATTGAATCTCCAATTAATGCATTTCTTGCCCTTCCAACATGCGGAGAAGCATTTGGGTTTATAGAGGTATGCTCAACTATCAGCTTTTTTTTCTTACCTAAGCCCAAAGAACCATATTTCTTGTTTTTTATAATCTCACTTAGGATATCTTTAGATAATTCATCCTTGCTCACAAAAAAGTTCAGATAAGGCCCATCCACTTCAATCTTATTAATCACTCTACTTAACATTATCTTCTTAGCCAGATCTTGGGCAATCTCAGCAGGATTCTTCTTAAAAACCTTAGATAAGCTAAAACATGGATATGCATAATCTCCCATTTCAGGATTTGGAGGCACTTCTAGAACTATCTCCTTTAATTTTGTTTCCTTCCTAAGAACTTTTATTATTTCTTCATTTATCTTATCCATAATCATCTCTAAAAACAACTATCATATAAATATTTCTATTCATACAGGACTAGCTATAGAAACAATAAACACTACAAATGCTATATAAGCTAATATTCCTAATAGTATTAATGAACTCACAATAATACCAATAACAGCAAATGCTTTACCTTGTAGGTGAGGATTATGCTTGATATGCTTAAGAGAGAGAATACCTAATGGCAAAGCAATCAAAGGAAAGAAAAACAATGATATTAATGCAATAACAGCCATAGTATCATAATGTTCTGTTCCAATCTTTGTGCCGCCAGCAAAAGGAGGATTGCCCATCTTAAGCTCTTTTTTATTATGCGAATCAATAAACCCTAAAGCGCTTTCCACAATCTCAGAAGTATAACCATACTTTAGAAGATAATCTTTTATCTGTTTATCAGTATAGCTCTGCAATCTTCTTTCATTTATCCAGTGAGCTAACTCATAATCTGCCATAGACTATACTAGAATTTTTTTCTATATAAATATTTCTATTAACTCAGTATCTCCGAATGTAGTCGTGAGACTACAATCAAAAATCTTTGCTTTTTGGCTTTGATTCGCCCCAGTAAACTATTGTGCCCTTAATCAACCAAATTAGCTCGATTCAATCTCCTTACCAACCCCCTTTTTGCTTAATGTTACATAGCTATCGCTACA